>DASXWB010000084.1:0-5814 GCA_036503915.1 Lacipirellulaceae bacterium
CACGCACATGTACGACCGCAATCCCAGGCTCCGCAGCACATGCAGCTCGCCGTCGTCGCGAGCCGCTTGCACGAGCAACTCGTCTGGAATCACACTCATCATGTCGGACGATCCGGTGCGAAGCACGCGGGCCGGCCCGCGTTCCGACTGCGGATTGGGCGGATAACGTTCCTGGAATTCGATCACCATTTGCACCTTGGCCGGGTCGACGTGGGCAACTGCCAGCCGGCGAAGCGTGCCGTCGCTTTCTACCATGTCGACCGAACACCAGTCGGCGAACTTCGGTACCGCCAAACCGGCCACCACCTGTAGTGTGCTTTGATAGTCGACTAGTTGCGCAATGTTGGCGCTTGCGTCTGCGAGGAAGCGAACCGAGTCCTCGACTCGCTTGCGCTCGGTGATATCGGATGAAACTCCGATGATGGCCTTGAGATTTCCCTTCTCGTCGAATACCGGCGTGTCGGTTACGAAAGCGAGGAACTTAGTCGCATCACGCCGCTGCACGAGGCGTTCACCCGACCAATGTTTGCCTGCACGCAATTGCTCCATGATCTCTTTGGATTGTGCAATTTCGTCCGGCGCGACAACGAGCCCAATAATGTTCTGGCCTAACGCTTCCTCCTTTCTCCATCCATAAAGCGTCTCCGCGAAGCGATTCCAGTAAATGATGACTCCATCCTGATCGGTCACGATGGCAGCCTGCCCGACCGTGTCGAGCAACTGGGCCTGAAAACGCACTTGCTCTTCCGCCTGAATCCGCTCGATAAACTGCCCGATCTGCCCGGAAACTGTGTCCATCATCTCCAGGAGATCGGCGTCGGGTTCTCGAATTTCGTGGCTGAAGAATTCGATGACTCCAAGCGTCTGGGCACCGACGCGCAGTGGGCAGCCAAATGCGCCGTGTACGCCGGCTGCGGCAGCTGCGCCTGCTCGCGGAAAGTTCGGGTCTCGAACGACATCCAAGATCCAAGCCGGCTGGCCGCGCGCCCAAATGCGGCCCGGCAGTCCTTGGCCGCGCTTGAACATGTGCCGCCGGCTCAAATTCACGAATTCTGATACTTCTTTACCGGGCGGATGCCAGATGTCGAGACAGCGCAAGGCGCCTGCGTCGAGATCGTTGAGCCAGATGGCGCCGATGTCCCAACCAAGCCCCTTGCAGATGGTTTCCAGGATCTTTGTTGCCGCTTCTTCGACCGTCATGGCCTGCGCCAGGATTTGAGTGACGGCCAGCCGCACATTTCGCCGCGTATCGCGCTTGATGCGCTGGCTGATGTCGCGCAAATGGGCGGTAAACAACGGCGGTCCGGGTACTGGAATGCGAATTACCGCCAGGTCAATCGGAAATTCGCTGCCGTCCGCGCGGATGGCGGTCATCTCCAGCCGCTTGTTGAGCACCGGCCCCTCGCCCGTTGTAAAATACCGTGCAAGACCGGCGCGATATTGTTCACGCAGCGAAGGCGGGATAATCAGATCGCACAGTTCTTTGCCGATGACGTCGTCCCGGGCGTATCCAAACGTACTCTCAGCGGCCGGGTTGAACTCCACCACTTTTCCTTCGTGGTTCATCGTGATAATACAATCCAGCGCCGTCTGAAGAATGGCTGCTTTGCGCGCTTCACTTTCGCGCAGTGCTGCATGGGCACGGCGCTGTTCAGTAATGTCGCGAAACGTAAGGACGGCGCCCACGATCGTCCCTGTCGCATCACGGATCGGCGCCGCGCTATCGTCAATCGGCCGCTCTGTGCCATCGCGGGCTATGAGGACGGTATGATTCGCCAGCCCCACGATGCGGCCTTCGCGGATAGTAATTTGAGCTGGGTTCTCGACCGACTGCCGCGTTTTTTCATTGATGATCTTGAAAATCTCGGTTAAAGGCTTCCCGCTCGCCTCGCTGGTCGTCCAACCGGTCAGTTGTTCCGCGACTGGGTTCAGGAATTCGATCTGCCCCTCGGCATTCGTGCTGATCACCGCGTCGCCGATGCTCGCGAGCGTGACGCGCAATCGCTCACGCTGCTCGTGCATAATTTGCGAATGTTCTTCGGCGGCGCGGCGTGCCGTTTCCTCACGCACCAGCAGGCGAGCGTTTTCCTCCGCCTGCCTGCGCTCGGTCATGTCCCGCGTAATTTTGGAGAAGCCGCGCAGGTTGCCGGCCTCGTCGCGCAGGGCTGTGATGACGACGTTGGACCAGAATTGCGTTCCGTCTTTGCGCACGCGCCAGCCTTCGTCCTCAAATCGCCCTTTATCGCGCGCGACCTCCAATTCATAGTCCGGCCATCTTCTATCGATCGCCTCTTGCGGGTAAAAGCGGGAAAAATGCTGCCCGATGATTTCGTCCGCCTGGTAACCGTTGAGGCGCTCAGCGCCGGGGTTCCACGTCGTGATGCGGCCAGCCGAGTCGAGCATGAAAATGGCATACTCGGTCGTGCCGTGAATCAACAGGCGCAGCTGGTCTGCTTCGCGCCTGGCCCGCTCTTTTTCCTGATAGATTTCGACAAAGCTGCGGACTTTGGCTTTGAGGATGGCCGGCACGAGCGGCTTCACCAGATAGTCGACGGCGCCGAGCGAATACGCCTTCTCCACCGGAGAACGGTCGTCATCGTAGGCCGTGAGGAATATTATCGGCGTGTGCCGAGCGTTTTCGCTGAGGCGAATCCGCTTGGCCGTTTCGAATCCGTCGAGGCCGGGCATCTGAACATCCAGAAGAACGACGGCAAAGTCCTCGTCGTTCATTCGCTGGAATGCCTCTTCGCCGGAGCGCGCCTCGAACAGATTCTGGCCGAGATCGTCGAGCAGCGCCTTCAAGGCGAGCATGTTTGCCGAGTCGTCATCCACCAGGAGGATGCTGGCCGGCTCCAGCGGATAGTCTTTAACCGCGCCGTCGTGTTTCAAGGTACGCCCGCGTTTACAACCGGAGGCTTACTCGTATGCGATTTTGCCGCGCTCCAGATTTTAACTGGTGCGGCGACGCCATGATACCACGCCAAAACTGCTGGAGCGACTATACTAGCGCCGTGAATTCATACACCTATCAAAATGACTGACAGAGAGCCGACGGAGGGTCCAAAATGCTTGCTGACTAGAGTAATCCACGCGCCCCGCAAATAATGTTGATGGGCGAAGCTTTTCAACGGGTGACGCTCCGGCCGGAAGATCCTGATTGGCTGTGCATCGACTTTGAGGCGGCGGCCGGAGAAATTCACGAGCTGGGATGCGACGCGGAGGATTGCCCGAAAACCTGGCCGACCCGCGCGCAGGCCCGGTACGAGCTGCCGCAACTGCTGGATGAGAACGAACGATATGACGAAAGGTTCGAATCGCTGCTGTTGGCCGACCTTGAGCGCGAAGCACGCCGCATCCTGGAGTTCTCGGACTGCCCTGGGATGAGAAGGTGCTGAAGTACTGCGAGCACGCCCGCGAAAAGATGGTGCGCTCGCGGAAGTACGACGACGTCACGCAGCCGGTGTATCACAAATCGGTCGGCCGCTGGCAGCATTATGCGCGCCACTTCGAGCCGATCCTCGAGAAGCTCGAGCCATTCATTGACGAATTCGGCTACAAGCGTGGCTGAGGCGCCGTTTTGGACGCGGCAATATCCCTTAGCCATTGCCGCCCGTAGAGCACCGCCAGGAATGGGAACGCGAGGCCCGTGATCGCTCCCGGCGTGTAGGCTCGCGCCTTGGCGATGTCGATCAAGTGATGCAGCTCGAAAACATACAGCACCATCGGCAGAAATGCCAACCGCAGCTGCCATTTTGGGTCCATAATGAGCAGCAAGCTGGTGATGAGCCACAACCATGTCATCAAATTGAACAGTAAGAACGTGGCCTTATGCACTGGCATGCCATTGAGCGCGCCGAACAGCGCATGGTAATGCGTGTCGATGCTAAAAAAATTCGTGACCAGCTCCTCAAGCCCGTGGGCCATAAAGATGGGAATCGAGATGGCGAAGAGAAGCTTGAGCTTCTTTGAGGCCATAATCTCAGCTCGGGAGCTTAATCTTTGACCAACGCCTGCTCCGATTAGGGCTCTCCATTGCCATTATTCTTCATCGCGGAAACACACCCGCCCTGGCTGGCAGATTTTTGGGTTCACGTTGCCGGCGTCGGGGCCTTGCGGGTCCATGGTGACGATGCACCAGTAGGGCTGTGTGTCGCTGAAGTGCACAAGGCCGGGGCGCTCATCGTCGCGGTAGGTCATGCTTTTGCATGCCACGCGGACACAGCAGCGCATCGGCGGGAGCGACGAGTCATTGAGCGACGGCGAGTTGCGATCTTTTAGCTCCATTTCGGCACCTCCAGGCCCGCGGCCGTCATGAGGGCACGCTTTACGGCCACTTTCACCAGCTGGACTTTGTATTCGTTGTCTGTCATCGGGTCGGCGTCGGCGACGGCCGCCTCGCCGGCTTTCGCGGCCAGCTCGGCAGTGATGTCGTTGCTGCCGACGATGTCCATGGCCGGCTTGCTGAGCCAAGGAATCGGCGCGACAGCGCCCAAGCACACGCGCCAACCTTCGGCCAGCCGCGCCACGCAGGCCATCGTTATCGGCCAATCGAAGCTCTGCTTCTCGCGCAGCTCGATCGTTGCGCTTTGCGCCGGCGCCTTGGGGACAATCACTTCGCTGATGATCTCGCCCGGCTCCAGGATGTTCTCCTTCATGAGTGCTTGCTCGGGCAGCAGGAAGAACTCGGCCGCCTTGACTTGTTTCGGCTCGCCCTCGGCCGACCGCACAACGATGACGCCGTCCAGAGCCACGAGCGCCGGGGCGACGTTCGACGGGTGGACGATATACGATGGTCCGCCGCCGAAGATGGCGTGGTAGCGGTTTTCTCCCTCGACGGCAAAGCACGTCGCCCCGCCCTTCTTCAAACAATGGAATTCTCGCTGGCGGAAATACCAGCAGCGCGGCCGCTGGCAGAGGTTCCCGCCTACGGTGGCCCGCTCGCGAATTTGCGGCGTCGCCGCTTCGGCGGCCGCGTGGTGCAAGACGGCATATTTCGATTTCAGCAGTCCATTGCGGCCGATATCGGCGAGCGTCGTCAGGCAGCCGATGTGGACTCCGTCGTCCTCCTCGCGGATGTAGCGGTAGTCCTCGAGGCCGTCGATCGAGAGGATCGTCGCCGGCTTCTCGACGCCTTCCTTCACGAGATCAAGCAAATCGATACCGCCTGCTTTCAGCGCGACATTCCCCTCGCCATACTCGGCCAGTGCGGAGTCGAATTGCTCGGCTACGAGATAATCGAATGAGTTCAAAGTCGCACGCTCCTTTCGTCACGTAGGCGAACTTCTCCGAAACTCGCATCCGCGTCTCGGAGAGACGCGCCTACGTGTTCGCTCACAACGTTCACTTCGCCGCCAGGGCCGCCAAAACCTTATCCGGCGTCAGCGGCATCGATCGCACCTGCGCTCCGATGGCGCTTGCTACCGCGGTCGCGATTGCACCGGCAGTGGGCACGGTTGGCGGCTCGCCCAGACTGTTCACACTCACCTCCCGGTCCTCGCGCCAGATTATGGAAATGATCTCCGGCACGTCGACTGGGCCTGCTATCTTGTACTGGTCCATCACCGGGTTCACCATCGCGCCGGTCTGCCGATTGAGAATCCGCTCCTCATACAGGGCGAAGCTGATCCCCTGGATCACTCCGCCCGTGATCTGGTTCTCGATTGTGTTACGGTTCACCGGCAGGCCGACGTTCTGCAGCGCAATCACCTTATTCACCTTGATGATTCCGGTCTCGGTGTCGACGCTGACGTCGGCGAACTGCACGGCCTCGCTGCCGGTCGGGGGCTTCATTAAGCCGCCGTCTTGATCGGTCGT
>DASXWB010000085.1:0-1687 GCA_036503915.1 Lacipirellulaceae bacterium
AAAGGCGCCAAGGCGCGAAAGAATTCTTGATCGTCGTTGCGCCGCTGCGGCGGCACGCAAGAATCTGCGTTCTTTGGGCGGGGAGTATCCAAGCTATGAACGCGTGGGAATGGCAGGAGTTTTGGATTGACTTCGCACGCATTGGAGCGGCGGCGCTGTTAGGCGGCGCGCTGGGATTGGAACGAGAATGGAAAGGCCATTGGGCAGGGCTTCGCACGCATATGATGGTTTCCATCGGGTGCGCGATTTTTGTCATTGGGGGCTTGAATCTGGCCGGTGAGCAAAGTGAATCCGTTACTCGCGTCATTCAGGGGATCACCGCAGGAATTGGCTTCCTCGGGGCAGGCACGATTCTCAAGCTCGATCAGAAACAGGAGATAAAGGGTCTCACGACCGCAAGTTCGATCTGGCTGGCGGCGGCCCTGGGAACGACGGCCGGTTTGGGGCGCTACGCGCTCGCAGTTGCTGCCACCCTGATCTCGCTGTTTGTGCTCGCCGTGCTAGGACCAATTGAAAAGCTCTTCGAGCAACAGCAAGCACAACACCGCCGAGAGCGCAAAGAGGCTGACCATCAGAAGGCCGAACGTAAGCAGGACTATGAATCCCAATGATGCTTGATCGTGGCACGCGTATCACCGGCAATCGTCACCGTCGTTCGCTGCATATCGTCGATTGAATCCTTCGCAACTTACGGCAGCTCGATATCCTTGATCTCGTACTCCACCGGCAGTTCGACGATTGCCGCCGGCGTCTCGTATACCCAGGTTAGTCCGTCGATGCCCGCGGGCAGATCAAACAAGTAGGCCACGCCGACCTCGCTGCGCGATTGGCGCGTCGTCTCCAAACCGACATTCTCAATCGGCTCGCCGTTCGCGCCCACCAAGTAGGACTTATTCTGAAAGACCCAGCCTCGATGCGATTCGAGCGCATTGTTGGCCTCATCCAACGCCATGCGCATGTGGACCTCCCAAATCGCGTTGTTTTTGCGCACATCGTCGAGCGTCACCTGGACGCCGCCGCGGCGTTGCGATTTGCCGGCAGCGCTGGCCAGGTCGCTGAATTCGAACTTCACCTGCCGGCCCGGCACCAGCGCCCGCAACCTTCCCTTGAGCGACGCCAGTTTCGTGGCGTCGCGGGCCGGCAACTCGAACGGCAGGATGATTTCGGCGGCCTGCGTGCCGTCCGGTACCTCGACGTCCATCACGGCGTCCGGCTGGCTTACAGAGAGCGTTGCGCCTGTATCGGTAGTCGCCGTAACATCCTCGATGGGCTGCGACAGTCCAATCGGCCGCAGCCGCGGCTCCCACGCCACTTCCATCTGCACCTTGAGCGACTTGCGCTCCGGCTGGCGCAAATTGCGCTGGCTTTGAATCTCGAGCACCTCGAATCGAAGGGGGCCGCTGTAAGTGGCTCGGCCGAATCGTTTGCCCTCATATTCGGGCCGCGAGACGAGGCTCAACGCGTCCGTGCCGCCGTAGTTATAAACGCTGAGACCCACCTGATCGAGAATCTGATCGACGGCCGGCCAGAAGGGCTCGTCCTTCAGCTCGATCGCAACGCTGCCGCTCATCGCGGCGGCATCGGGCGCGTCGCCCTGACGATTGTCGGCCAACCGGTTGCCGGTCTGCTTTTCGATTTCCGCGAACACCTCGGCGAGTGGCATCTGCTTCGCGGACAGCGTGATCTT
>DASXWB010000086.1:0-3166 GCA_036503915.1 Lacipirellulaceae bacterium
AAGCAGGAGGACGACACGCTGATTTACCGCCGGCCCGATCATCCCGACTGGGGTTTTTCGGTTGGGCCGACCGACGATGGAAAGTATCTGGTGCTTTCGATCGATCGCAGCACCGATCCGCAAAACCAGGTGTATGTGCGCGAAGCATCGGCCGCGGCCGACGCGCCGTGGACCGAGCTGATCGGCGATTTCGAGAACCAATTCTCGTTCATCGGCAGCGATGGAAAGAAGTTTTTGTTTGTCACCGATTTGGATGCGCCCACGAAGCGGATCGTGGCGATGGACATCGATCGTCCCGGCCGCGAGCATCTCACGGAAGTTGTACCGGCGCAAAAGGGCACGCTTGATGGGGCCAGCATCCTGAGCGAGCGAATTCTTGCCCAATATCTCGTCGATGTGCTGACGGAGATCAAAGTATTTGACTTGAAAGGTGAGTCGCTGGGTGAAGTGGAGCGGCCGGGCTTTGGTTCGATCCACGGCTTCTCCGGCGATCAGGAAGATACGGAGACATTCTACGTCTATATGAGCTACAACACGCCCGCGCGGATTTATCGCTACGACGTCACCGCGAACGAAGCGCAACTGATTCGGGAGCCGAACTTGAAGTTCGACCCGGAGAAGTTCGAAGTCGAGCAGGTGTTCTACAACAGCAAGGACGGCACGCGCATCCCAATGACTCTGGCGTACCAAAAAGGCGGCGCATCATCCGAGCGCGTGCGCCCCACGCTCCTTTACGGCTACGGCGGCTACAACATCTCGCTCACGCCCGGCTTCAACCCCGACTACATCGCCTGGATGGAAATGGGCGGCATCGTGGCGGTGGCGAACTTGCGCGGCGGCGGCGAGTACGGTGAGGAGTGGCACCAGGCCGGCAAAACGCTCAAAAAGCAAAACGTGTTCGACGACTTCATTTCGGCCGCCGAGTGGCTTATCGCCGAAGGCTACACGTCGCGCGAGAAGCTCAGCATCATGGGCGGCAGCAATGGCGGGCTTTTGGTCGGCGCTTGCGAAGTCCAGCGGCCGGAATTGTTCGGCGCTTGCATCCCCGTGGTTGGCGTGCTGGACATGCTTCGCTTCCATCAGTTCACGGCCGGCCAGTTCTGGCGCGACGAATACGGCAACGTCGAGGACGAGGCCGAATTCAAAGCGCTGTATGCCTACTCGCCGTATCACAACATCAAGCCGGCCGAATACCCGGCGACGCTCATCATGACCGCCGACACGGACGACCGCGTCGTGCCGATGCACAGCTTCAAGTTCGGCGCCGCGCTGCAGCGCGCCCAGCAAGGTGACGCACCAATCCTGCTGCGCATCGAAACGCGCGCCGGGCACGGCGGCGGCACGCCCGTCAAGAAACTCATCGACATCGCCGCCGACCGCTTGGCGTTCCTGGCGAAGACACTCGAGGTCGATGCGCCGACCAATCCATAGAGCTCACACAGAGACGCTGAGGGCGCCGAGTGCCGCAGCAAGTTGGCTGCTTTCTCTCCGCGGTCACTGCGCCACTGCGCGAGCCATTCGTTAAGCTATCTTGTCGCTCGGTCAGCACTTAAGGAGGTTCGCGCGCCGCGCTAGAATGATTGGCCGAGTGACCCGGTCCTGCCGACTGGGAATTGACATACAGCGACAAAATGGCCAATATTCCCTTCGATGGGCGGCTGTTAATATGGATAGGTTAATTGGCCGCCGCAATTGGACGGCTGTGGTTGGCCGACTGCAGACGATTGATTTCTAACGCTGAAGGATTTGCCCCAACCCGCCCCTGGCCCACCGATTGCCGGTGGCTCTGCCGGAAAACCCGCCGCTTCAGCTTGAGCTGGCCACCGGCCACGAACCGATGTCGCACCGGATCATGCGCACGAGCTTTTACGCCCGCTATTCGCTGCCGATCCTAATGGCTTTTTGTTTCGCGGCGCCGCTTTTGATCCAAGGCGCCCACCGCGCGATCCGTAGCAACACGAACAAGGTCGTCGATTGGCTGCCCAAGCGTTTCGAGGAAACACAGCAGCTGCAGTGGTTCCGCAAGCACTTCGTGGCCGACCAGTTCGTGGTAATCAGCTGGCCTGGTTGCACACTGGGCGACGACCCGGATTCGCCCAGCCCGGCACCGGACGATCCGCGAATCGAGCGGCTGGCCAGATTGCTTGTCCCAAGCAAGCATGCCGTCGGCGACGACGCCGAAGGGGACCATACAAAATACTTCCAGGCGGTCACCACCGCGCGTCGAACCCTCAACGAGCTCACATCCAAGCCGTCGGAAGTCCCCTATGAAGAAGCCGTCAAGCGGCTTACCGGGACGTTGATTGGGCCCGATGGCCGTCAAACATGCGTCGTCGTGATGCTCTCGGACGCCGCTATTGAGAAGTTTCGTTTGGTGGTGGGCCGGCATGTGCCGAACGGGCCGATGCCCTGGCATCGACAACCGGGCATCTTGATCGAAGCGCTGCGGCAATGCGGAATCGAGCCGGAAACGGCGCGGCTGGGCGGCCCGCCGGTCGAGAACGTCGCGATCGATGAGGAAGGCGACCGCACGCTGGCCCGGCTGGCGACCTTGTCTGGCCTGCTTGGCCTGGGGCTTGCCTGGTGGTCGCTGCGAAGCATTCGGCTGACACTTATCGTGTTCGCCTGCGGCATGTTGAGTGCCGCTGCCGGCCTGGCGTTCGTCTTCTGGACCGGCCGGACTACCGACGCGGTCATGATGGCGATGCCCTCGATGCTGTACGTGCTGGCGATTTCCGGCGCCGTTCACCTGGTAAATTACTACCGTGACGCGGTGCATGAGCATGGTCTGGAAGGAGCGCCAGAAAGAGCGCTTGCGCACGGCTGGAAACCGGCTTTCTTGTGCAACGTAACGACAGGCATCGGCTTGGCATCGCTCGGCACGAGTGATTTAGAGCCGATCAGGAAGTTTGGCATCTACTCGGCGGCAGGCGTCGCGCTGATGCTGATTTTCTTGTTCCTGTTTCTGCCCGCCGCACTCCATTACTGGCCGCTTCGGCTCGGCACTCGGAAGCGCGAGGACAATGAGCACGACCATCCGGACGGCCTGGCCGGCCTTGGCGAAGGCACTATCTGGTTTGATAAATATTGGAGCCAATTCGGCGGGGCGATCATCCGGCATCATGCGGCCGTGACCGTGGCCTGTTTGGCCTTTATCTTCGTCATC
>DASXWB010000087.1:0-1737 GCA_036503915.1 Lacipirellulaceae bacterium
TCCTGATTCCACTTTTCGATCGCTGCCGTCGCATCAGCTCGCTTTTCCGACCACTTTGTGGAGCAGCCGAAGGTGCGTGTCTTTTCCACAGGCACCGGTTTGCCCGCCAGCAGCGCGTTAACAGCGTTCCGCGCGTCGTGACTGGTCACCGTCTTCACGTCAGAGTCGTCGATGCGGCCCACATAACGCAACTTCCGATCGCCATCGAACAAGAAGACCTGCGGCGTCGCCATCACGCCAAATGCGAGGGACGTCGTTTGCGTTTCGCCGTCATAAAGATACGGAAACTCAAAGCCGCGTTCTTTGGCCCGCAATTTCATGTCGTCAAACGAATCGCCGACATCTGTATAGCCGAGTTCGTCGAGCCTCAATGCCTGGTCGTCGTTCGGCGAAATGGCCACGAGCGCAATGCCTTTATCCTTATAGTCGGCGTGAAGTTGCATGATCCGCGATTCATAAGCCTGCGCGGTCGGGCAATGATTGCACGTAAAGACAACCAAGAGCAGCTTTGCGTCGGCGAAGTCCTTAAGCGAGTATCGCTTGCCGTCCACGCCCGGCAGATCGAAATCGGGAGCCTTGTCGCCAATCTGCAGCTCGGTGAACGCGTCGGGAGCGGCAATCGCCGCTTGATTGACCGTAAGCTGCACATGCCACAATAGAACTAGTGCAAACGACCGCAATCGCATGATGATGCTTCTCCGGGGATGGCTGGACACTCCAATGATTGTATGAATGTAGGTATCAACATCAAGCTGACACGTAAAATGAGCCAAGCATGTTCAGAGTCTTGACACCGGTGCATACGGAATGCTGTACGATACGTTGGCTTGAGTCGCGACGCCATCCGGTCGGGAGTTAATAGAGGCGGCACTTGAGGGTCTTCGCCCATGTCGGCACAAGTCCCCAACGAAGCATAGCGGCTTCACGGCGACCTTCAACGGTGCGGATAGCCAGGATTTCCTGCGTCGGTGCGATGTTGTATCGGAAGGCAAAGTCTGAAAGCAGATCCTCGCTTTGCGCTTCGGCTGCGAATTGCTGAAGAAGTAGATTCAGAGATGTTCGTAGGGTAAAGCGGCCGCACATTGTAATTATTGCCCCACTATTGTCACGAGTTACTATCCTATCGCGCCGCGCACGCAAAAGCCCGCACGATCGGCGGTCGGCGAATCTGTATAGCTCAAGGTTCCTGGGAATCGCGATGTGAGAGACTTCTTTGGTAGATTGGGGCTGAAGAACCCAGGACTATAAGGAGTCGAAGAGATGGCTAGGCAATCGAATGTGGAGCTGAAGGATCGCCGGGAGGCGGTGCTGAGTTTGCTGAGGAGAGAGGAAGCGGCGGGGGTGATTGCGCGGCGGATTGGTGTGTCGGAGCCGACGCTGTACCGCTGGCGAGATGAATTCATCGCGGCCGGGGAAGCGGCGCTGGCCAGTGGCAGCGGGCGCAAGGGCGCCGACCTGCGCGACCGGCGGATCGCCGAGCTGGAACAGCAGATCGAGAAACGGGATCAGGTGATCGGCGAGTACACGATCGCCAACCGCATCTTAAAAAAACTTTCGGGCCAGTCCGTTTGAGTGCGGAGAGCCGCGAGATGATTCGCACCGAACTCCAAGTCGACGCGCCACCGCCGCCAACCACCGCTAGGCGGCGGTGCCCGCGGCGGACGCAGGTGCTGCGGCTGGTGGGCATTGCTCCGAGCAGTTGGCATCGTGCGCCGCGAGCCGCCGGCGAGTGCTCTG
>DASXWB010000088.1:0-1821 GCA_036503915.1 Lacipirellulaceae bacterium
CGGGCCAGCGGGATCGATTCGCCGGCGTTCATGAAGTCGCTGCAAGTCGGCGCGCCGGAAGTTCTCGTAAATAATGCAGACCCGGCGGCTCCGGCGGCGCCAGAACAGCTGGAGCTGAGCCGCTGGAACGTGCTGCCGCGCCAGAGGATTGGGATGTCCACTGGGGAGGAGCTAGCTCGCCGACAGAAACTGTTGAGATCGACCTTCCCCTGGCTGGCGTGGAATAACCGGCCCTTCGTCAGCAGCGAAGAGCTGATGCAGGTTCCCGGCACATCCAGCTCGCTCATGCTGCGCTACTTCTCCGTGGTCAGCGGAAAGACGAAGAATCCTTATGATGGCATGTTTGTTGACGACGACCCCGACCAGTCCGGCACAACGACAATCGAACGTTATGCGCGACAGTTAGGGATCTTTGGGCATTTGCTGAATTTCTTCAACACGGCTGATAAGCCAGCCGGCACCTACAAGGGCACCGCTGGCTCATCCGCTCCGTTTTCCGGTGCGCCGCATTTCTATCGAGTCCTGGAATATGTCGACGTGCCCTCACGCTACGTCGGCACCGAAACGCGTCTCACGGCGGAGTTTTTTAACGACGTCATGGCCACGGCCGCGAATCCAAACGGCGATGAAACGCTCGGTACGAATCTCACCGGCTTCGACGACCCGCGCTACAACTTCCAGCCGCCGTTCAACACCGTGTCGCGCTATCGCGAGCCCGGCCGCGTGAACCTCAACACCGTTACGGGCCGACGTATCGCGGGAATAGAAAGCAGCGACCCAGATGATTCGACGGCATCGAAAATTTGGTCCGAAGTCTATGACGGCATCATGCATCGTGACAGGGACGGCAATTTCTTCACCGTCGACGCGTCGGGCAACCGGCAGTTGGCACAGATGGGCCATCTTGGTCCGGCTTGGCGCGACATCGTGCTCAGCCGCCGCGGTTACGCCCAGCTAAATGCGGGTGAGTCGATTGACCCCAATAGTAGTTATGGATCGATCGAGAAGCGGGCCAACGGAGCGCTGCCGGACGTTTTTGCGGCCGGCCTGAACCCGAACTTCCCCACAATGTTCGCCAACCCGTTCCGCACGCCGGATGCGGGCGACCTTGTGCCGCTGCCGCAGATGGTGCGCTATGGCGTGGATGCCGGGTGGTTGCGACGGCATCATTTCAATCCGGGCGGAGGTCCCTGGGGAGCGCCGGGCGACGATAACCAGGATGGTATCGCCGACGATATCCGGGAGGCCGGCTATGGCCGTGATCAATTGGTGGCTGATCCAGTCACCGGGGCACTGCTTCCCGTTAATTCCGCGTCGTCGTTCCCTGTCGCGCAGAGTGGCAACCCGTTGTTTGCAGAGTCGACTTCGGCGCCGTTCATCGATGGAAATCGCAATTCCGGCATGATGTACCAGCCGATGAGCCGGCTGGGCAACCTCGTCACCAACCGCTCCGGCGTGTTCGCCGTATGGATCACGGTCGGCTACTTCGAAGTGGAAAAGGCGCCAACGGCTGATCCGAGGCTTCCCGACTGGGGTAACAAGGCTCTGTATGATCGCTTCGGCGGCGACATCAATTTGTACAACCGCACGTACCCGGACGGCTACATGCTGGGCCGCGAAGTGGGCAGCGACACGGGCGACGTCAAGCGGCCGCGCGGGTTCTACATCATCGACCGCACCGAGGAAGTCGGCTTCAAGCCGGGCGAAGACCTGAACGTCGAAAAAACCATCCGCCTCCGCCGCCGCATCGATTAATCGCCGCTTCGAAAAACTCACTCCGCCTTGATAACTGCATGCAAGTGGTTGCGGTATTCGCGTCCC
>DASXWB010000089.1:0-3723 GCA_036503915.1 Lacipirellulaceae bacterium
GCCTCGTTCGGCGCGGAACCGCGCGATTTCGTCCTCTGTATAGGGAATCTCGACGGAGCCGTAAAGAATCTCCCGGTATTCCTCTTCCGGCAGATACCGGCCGAGAACGCGGCCATCCGCACTGCACAACTCGACGGGTTCATCTAACCCGCCGAGCCTCTGCTTGAGCGATTCGTCGACTCGTATCTGGGTCACGGTATAATCCTCGGACTTGGCGAAAAACTCCTTTAGAATTATACCACGCGGGCGCTGAGCAAGCAGTGGCCCGTTACGGCACACGGAGTGTGCCTACTACGTTTACTCATGCCGTAGCGCCTCGATGGGATCGAGGCTCGCCGCCCGCGCTGCCGGGTAGACGCCGAAGATTACGCCAACAAGCACTGAAATCGCGAACGCCAGCGGGATCGACCAGCCGATCAGGTGCGGTTCCATTTCTTGAATGAGCTTAGGCACCGTGGCCATCTGCTCCGGGAACCAGCGGAAAAGCTCGCGCCGCGCGGGGGGCGGCTTAAATCAGCCCGGCCATCGCGTTATTCGGCGCCCGCCCCGCCGAGGTCGAGGGTGAGCGTCTGCCCCGGTGTCAGCTCAATCTTGTGCCGCTGGACAACATCGTTGGTGAAGCCATCCGTGCGCTGAGTGCGGATGCGCGGGCCATACACCTGCAGCTCATACTTGCCCGGCGGCACGTTGCGGATCTCGTAAGTGGTGTCGGTTGCAGATAAATGCGCTTCGTGGAACGCCATGTCTAGACCAAAGAGTGCCAAGTGTAGATCAAAACCGGAAGACCTAAGGTCGACGGCCGTGGCTTCGGGAAGCGCCTTGCGGTCGATGGTGCCACGAACGGTGGCGGGGGTGACGGTGACGATTTTGACGCTCTCGCGCTCGCCGGCCGGCAGTTTTTCGAGCTCCTGCAGTCGGCCCTGCGAGACGCCATCGCCCCAAAAGGCGATTTGCATTGCCGCGGCTGGCTGAACCTGTTCGAACTTGAACTCCCCGTCCATTCCGCTGGTTGTCGAAAGAACCTGCCTGATGCCGGCAACCGACTGGGCGCCGCCATTTTGAATCATCTGCCAGCCAAATGGGTACTCGACGAACGAGCTCTGCCACGGGTCGCGCGGAGCGCGAATCTCTCGAGCGGATATCAGGCGTAGCTCCGCGCCGGAAATCGGCTCCTCGTTTTCATTGACGATACGCCCGCTGATCGTGAAGTTTTTCGACGCGTCGAGCCGCGCCATTCGAAATTCCACGGTTTCGGCATCCGCTGCCGACTGCGCCACAATGCGCCGCTTCACCTGGTTCTCATATCCGTCGGCCAGTACGGTGACCTGCAGCGGCATGTCGCGGATCAAATCGGCGAGAATGAAGTCGCCGTCGGGGGTGGCGAACTGCTCACCCTCGGGCTTGGTTGCTCGCGGACCGCTGAGCGAATGGCCGGGCTCATCCGGCCGGCGGTCCGACGAAAAAGTGATTCGCACGTTGAAGGGCGAGATCGGATTTCCGGTTTCGGCATCAACCACGCGGCCTTTGATGACACCTTCGGCGCGCATCGTGACGACCACTTCTTCGTCGCCATCGACCGGCAGCTTGGCGCCCTCGATTTCGGAATAGCCGTTGGCGACGAGATTGAACGGGCTGTCCTTCGGCAGCGAATCGAACTCGAAGCGTCCCTCGGCGTCGGTGGTCGCTTTACCGCCGAATTCCATGCCGCTGCCGCGATTGCCATCAGCGAAATACACGGCCACACTGCGGATTGGTTTGCCGGTCTCATCGACCACCCGGCCGCTTATGCGGTGCCCCGGCTCCAGTTGGATGGCGACTTTGCCCGGTGCGTCCGGCGTGCCGGGCTTGAACCGCACGCGCTGCGGCGCGAATTTCGGCGCCTTCACCACGAGTTCATGCCCGAGCGAGCCTTCGTACACATCGTCGAGCAGAAACACGCCGAATTCATCGGTCGTCGCCGATCGCACCTCGCGCGACGAGCGCCCATGATTCGTGATCGTGGCGCCGGCGACGGGGTTTCCGTTGGCGCCCGTTACCGCGCCGCTTACAGTTCCACCATGCGGTCGGCGCGTCAGCACGAGGTCGAGCTGGCGCTCCGCGTTGGGACCGGCTTTCAAGTTGACCTGCTCGTCCAGCGTGACGTAATCCAGGTGCGAAACGGAAAGTTCCAAATGCTGGCCCACCGGCAGGAAATCGAACCGGTAGCGCCCCTGAGCGTCGGTGTGCAGGTATTCAATTTGCCCGCCGTGATGATCTTCCGGAAACACGCTGAAGCCGGCCCCGGCGACCGGTTTGCCGGCTTCGTCGGTAATCGTGCCAAACAGCGCGCTGCCAGGTTCCAATTCGACCGTGACGTTTGCCGAATCGGTTCCAGCCAGATTCACCGGCAGTTCGTGCTCGGCGAAACCCTTGGCCTGCACCTCGATGTGCCACACTTCGGGAGACAATCCGCGAAGCAGCACGCGGCCGTCATCGTCGGTGCGGTGATCGCGGTCGGTATCGGTCCACGTGAGCCGCACCAGCGCGTCCGCCACCGGCTGGCTGTCGGCTTTCGAGACCACGCGGACCGCCATCGTCGGCATCTTTGATAATGTGAGGATCACCGGTTCATTCGACGACAGATCGACCGGCTGACCCTTGTAGCGACTTTTGCGCGATGAATACTCGTCGAGGAACGCGGCGACGTGGTGATTGCCGGGTCGTACGTTGCCGAAAGCAAACTCGCCGACCTCGTTGGTAAAAACCGTGCGTGTGCCAGAGCGACTTCGGTTAGTCGTCCGCGTGGTCAGCCGCACCTCGGCCTTCGGCACCGGTCGGCCATCGACGTCCATCACTACCCGGCCGCGAAGTTGCCTGTTCGCCGGTGAGGCGGCGGCCGCCGCGGCCGTCGCCGAGCCGCGCTGTGTATTGCGGTCCTCAGTCGGCGGCTTGTCGGCGGCAAGCTGTTTCTCTTCCGCCTTCAGCCCCGCGGTCAAAACCATGAGCGGTATCATGAGCACCAGAATGGCGAGTACTCCGGCGATCCCTAACCGATGCGACAGAGGTCGATTGGCGTCCAAAATTGCATTGATGCGATGTTCAATGCGCGGCATGCGGGCCATCGCCACGCCGCTCGGCTGCAAACGCCTCCGTTCCCCAGCCAGCCGGCCAGCCACGTTGAGCAAGTCCCGAGCGTAGGCGGTGCGGTCTCCGGTCGCCGCAATCACCGCATCATCGCACGCCGACTCGGCTAGCGCGTGTAGCTGGCGACGCAGAAGCCAGGCAACAGGATGGAACCAATAGATGGTCCGATTCCACTCGGCCAACATTGCGACCCACGGATCGTGACGCCGCACGTGGGCCTGTTCATGACGCAATGCAGATTCCAGCAACGATTCGCTCCACGAGTTCCAATCGGCCGGCAGCAAAATGCACGGACGCCGGCAGCCCACGGTAAGCGGCACGCGCACAGCCGGCGAAGCTCGGACAGCCGTGTCGCCAACCACTCGCGCATGAGAGCGCGAAAAGCGAATCGGCGTGGCATACTGCGCGATCGCATGCGCGCGAAACTGGGTCACGATCAAACGCAACACGAATAGTACCATCCCAGCCGCGTAGATTACGAAGACCGCCAATGCCCAGTCCCAGGGCGTACCCGCTGCCGACAGAGCGCGCGTTGAGTCCGGAAGAGAGGTCGCCGGTTGGATTACACCATCGAAGCGGGCAGCATGGGATGTATTTGGC
>DASXWB010000090.1:0-3641 GCA_036503915.1 Lacipirellulaceae bacterium
CATCGAGTCGGTGATGGTCAGCAGCGTTCGGGGGCGATACGCGAAGACCGGCAAGCGCAATCCGGCGCAAACGCGACGGCAATACTACACGATTGACCGGCTGACGGTCGACGATGCGAAATTTGAATTCGTCGACTACTCGCGGCCGCCACGCGTCATGAGCGTGCCGCTGGAATTCACGTCGCTGGAAGTCGACAACTATCGCAGCCGCTGGGCGCTATTCGACGTGCTGTTTCGCTCCCAAACCCGTGGAACGATCTACGGGCGTCCGTTTGAAATAACAAGCCGGGAGGCCGCCGAAACTCACGAATCGGTTTTCAAGGTGTCGGACCTGCCGCTATCGCTCGTCGGCCAACGAGTGCGCGTGCCTCTTGGCGGGCGTGTCGACGGCCTGGTGGATGCAAACATTCGAACCACATGGCAGCCCGAGGACGAGTCGACCCAGCTCAAGATGCACTGCAGCTTGCTGGCCCACAGTTTGACCGTCTACATGCCCAACGGGATGGTCCAACGTGCGGCCGGTTCGGCGATGGCATCTCGCGTGCCGAGGTATATGCCCATGGAGTTCGATCTGGTGATGAACAAGAGCTCGTTTGATGGGCAGACATCGTTGCTCGCCACCGGCATTTTGGAGTCGATCAGCAATGAGGCTAGTCGGCAGCGGCGGCCGGTGTCTTCCAGACCGAGCAATAGGGTTAATAGAACGTTTCGCCGGTTCGGCGCCGGCGTGCGATCTCTCATGAAACCCGGCGGCCGGTAGTTCGGAGTATTGGCTACTGCGTCGCGAATCCAGGGTGCCATGGCCACTGCTCGGGCTGGCCATGCTTTGTCAGTTTTTGGGCATGCCCACGCAAAGCCGTGGGCTTGGCACCGCTGCTCCATAGGTTCGTTCCGCCATACGGGTCGATCGAAAGACCGCTTGCTCTCGCCGCCCATCGCGTGATAATCATCATTGCAGCCGTTTGTGCCCCTTGGCTGAGGGGACTATCTGGCGGCGCTTGATCCCGCCTTGCTTACCAGTTCGCGGCGCGAGAAATTCCTGATTTTGCGCGGTTGACAGGCTTTTGAGGCTAGCGGTATCATCGCTAGTTCCCCACGAATTGGCGTGGCGAACCATTTCGTGCTGGCTCACCTTGCGGTTGGGCCACGTTGTTTGAAAATTGGCCGGCGGATTGAGGACCTTTAGACGTGGCAGCTTCGCAGGAAATCATTCGCATCCGCATGGAAGCGTACGATCACTCGGTGCTCGACCAGAGCGCCGCGGAGATCGTCGACACGGCCAAGCGGACCAATTCGATCGTGCACGGGCCGATCCCGCTGCCCACGCGGATCGAGCGCTACACGGTGCTCCGCAGCCCGCACGTCGATAAGAAGTCGCGCCAACAATTTGAGATACGAACGCACAAGCGGTTGATCGATATCGTGCAGGCGACGGCCAAGACAATTGAAGCATTGAATAAGTTGAGCCTGCCCGCCGGCGTGGACATCAAGATCAAGGCAACAAGCGGATAGTTGATAGTGGATAGTTGTTAGTCGATAGTTGTCAGCTGCCGCAGGATTCACAACTATCAACTAACAACTATCAACTTACAAATATGATTGGATGATCAGCGGGTAAGGCGCGACCAACCTCGCGAATCTCCCGCTGGACAACGGACACAGGGTACACTTCGATGGCTATCGGAATACTCGGCCGCAAGGTCGGGATGACGCAACTCTACGACGAATCGGGCGCGGTCGTGCCGGTCACCGTGATCGAGGCCGGCCCCTGCGACGTGCTGCAAATTCGCACCGTGGAGCGCGACGGCTATGAAGCGGTGCAGCTCGGCTTTCTCGATAAGCCTCGCCGCCTCGCCACTCGAAGCGCCCGAGGTCAGGTCGCCCGGCTCGACAGTAAGCGCTCCAAGAAGCGCGCATCGGCAGGCGTCGAGCTTCTGCCCAAGGCCGATTGTGAACCGAAGCGGTTCGTGCGCGAGATTCGCGGCCCAGTCGGCGAGCTCGGCGTCGGCGCTCAGATAAACGTCGACGCTCTGGCCAAGGTCGCGGCCATCGACATCACGGGAATCAGCAAGGGCCGCGGCTTCGCCGGCGCGATCAAGCGGCACAATTTCTCCGGCCAGCGGGCCACGCACGGCGTCAAAAAGTGCCACCGGGCGCTGGGCGGCACGGGCGCCAGCGCGTTTCCCAGCCGCGTCATGAAAGGCAAGCGCATGCCCGGCCACATGGGCGACGAAAAAACTACGGTTCGCAATCAGAAGCTCGTGAAGGTCGACGCGGAGAACAATTTGCTGCTGGTGCGCGGTGCGGTGCCCGGGCCCAACGGCGCGTACCTGATCATTAAAGAAACGAACAAAGTGAAATGAAGTGAATTAGCGCCGGCGGCCACGCCGGATCAGGTCGATTCGGCGTTGCCGCCGACGCTAATGCAAACGCCAAACACCATGCCAAAGCTCACCATCTACGATCGCAAGGGAAAGAAAGTGGGGACGTACAACGTCGAACCCACCGATTTCGCTCCGCGCATCAACAGGCAGCTTTTGCACGACGCGGTCGTGATGTACCAGGCCAATGTGCGCCAAGGCTCGCATCAGACCAAGTCGCGCGGGATGGTCGCCGGCTCCACCAAGAAAATGTACCGGCAGAAGGGCACGGGCAACGCCCGGGCCGGATCCAAGCGCAGCGGCATCCGCCGCGGCGGCGGGCACATTCACCGCATCCACAACCGCGACTATTCGTATCGCCTGCCGCGCAAAGCGCTGCAGCAAGCCACGCGCATGGCCCTCGCGGCCAAGGTCCGCGATGACGAACTTTTGGTGATCGACGACCTGGCTTTCACCGAACCCCGAACCAAGGAAATGGCGTCGATCCTGAAGCACCTCGACGTCCAAAGAGGCCAGTCGGTATTGGTCACTACGGCAAAGCACGACGCGAATGTGTACCGCAGCGCAAGAAACATCGAAGGCGTCTCCGTCGCGCCGGCCGGCGACCTGAACGCCCACGCGGTGCTGTCGTCGCGCCGGTTGCTGGTGACCAAGGCCGCGCTCGACGCACTCGTCGCCTCGGCGAGAGCCGCTTCAGCGGCCCGGGAAACCGCGAGCCCTAAAGCTTAGTCGCGTAAGAGTTTTGACCCATGCCCACCCACAAGCCACAAACCACGACGCTCACGCTTGAGCCGCACCAGATCATTCTGCGGCCGCTCGTGACCGAAAAGGGCATGCACCGCTCGACGCGCAACAACGCCTACGCGTTCGAAGTGCATCGGCTGGCCACCAAGGCCGATGTACGGCGCGCTGTCGAGGAACTTTTTGACGTGACTGTGCTGAAAGTGCACACGCAAACCCGCAAGGGCAAGCCGCGACGCACGCGCTTCCGAATCGGCTTCACCGGAGACTGGAAAAAGGCCATAGTTACGTTGGACAGTGAAGACAGGATTGAATTCTTTTAAGAAGCTATCGGCTGTCGGCTCTGGGCTGTCAGCCAGAAGGGCTGCTGGCCGATAGCTGAAAGCCGATAGCCAATACACATGGGCATCCGCAAATACAATCCGACTTCGCCGGGCCGCCGTGGCGCGACCGTGAGCGATTTTGCCGAGTTGACGCCCGGAGCGCAGCCGGTCAAATCGTTGCTGCGCTCGAAAGTAC
>DASXWB010000091.1:0-2252 GCA_036503915.1 Lacipirellulaceae bacterium
GCGAATGCTCTTTGAGCAACGCAAAAAATCGGCCAACTAAATTCGGCCATCACGCGGCGTATTAACGTGAACATAAACCTTGCTCGCTCGACTCACAATAAACTGTGTCAAAAAAACAAGATTTCACGGGTTTGCTATGCATAGTGCTCGCATGATCCATAGCAAGCTCCCTCAGCGTGTCGAGCTGGAAATAGTGCACGGGCAAGCCCAGCGGCGGCGCCGGCCGGTGGTAAGCCAGGCCTTCCTCATCGGCAGCTCATGCGAATGCGACCTTGTCCTCGGCGCGGCTCAGTTCGCCGAGGTTTACGCTAGTCTGGTCACGCGACGAAGCGGCGTTACGGTGCGGCAAGTCGGCGAAGGGCCGGCGATGCATATCAATGGAATGCCCACAGCTGACGCCAAACTGCGGGACGGCGACCGGCTGGTCGCGGGGCCGTTTGAGTTCATCGTGCATATTTCACCAACATTGGGCACGATTGTTCCAAGGACTGTGCCGCTTGAGCCGACACCAGCCAACCGCTGGAGGAGTGCACATCAAATCGGCGACCCCGACGCACTGCAAGCCGCGGCGAAACTCATCGAGGACATACGCGTCGCGCTTCAAGAACGGCCGGCGATGCGGCGACCGGCATAGCGTTTTCTTAGCACTTGCTGTGTGCGCTAGCCGCTGGAACACAATGCGAGCCGGGGCGTCCCCGCCGCCGGCCCTTGTTGACCTCGCTCAAACCGTCGCGGTCGAGGACGACCCAGCGCGAAGCCAGATGCAAAGAGGCCAGTTCAAATCGCCTCGCCGCCGCGCTCGCCGGTGCGGATGCGAATGCAATCTTCCAGAGGCAACACGAAGATTTTGCCGTCGCCGATTTCTCCAGTCGGCCCGGTGCGGCCGCCCTTGATGATCGCGCTGATCGTCGGCTCCACGAAGTTGTCGTTCACGGCAATCATCAGCTGCACCTTGCGGAGCAGGTTCACGGTAAACTCGTTTCGCTTGTAGAGAACTTCGGCCTGGCCCTTTTGCCGTCCGAACCCCTGAACGTCCATGATGGTCAGGCGCACGACCTCCACCTCGGAAAGCGCCTTCTTGACGTCCTCAAGCTTGTTCGGCTGGATGATGGCGATGATGAGTTTCATGCGCTCGATGCTGGATGCTCGTTATGCATAGGGTGCCATCCAGTATCTAGCATCCTGCATCCAGCATCCAGCCCATTGGACGCCCCGGCCTGGGCAGATCAGGCGGAGAATCCACCCAAGCCGATTGGGGCATCCTTCTGGCTCACAGTCGCCGGGCGCATAGGAAAATGGCCGCACGTTGGCACGAACGCCAATCGGCGGCGAGAAAAAATGCCCCGGCTTGGGCGCTCCCAGGCGGAAAAGAGCGCCCAAGCCTCGGTGGGCATTCGGTTGGCTTGGAAAATACGCGTTACATCGATTCTCGATGCGTGCGTCGGAGTAAGGATGCCCCCGCTTGGGCGCTCCCAGGCGGAAAGAGCGCCCAAGCTTTTGGGGGATTGGTCCGACCCAGGCAGAGTCGTCACGTGAAATACGGTGCGCCCTTTCGAATTCAACGACCTCCTGTTTGCTCCGATTCGTTGCTGCGAACACAATTTCGACAGTAAGCAATCATCATGCCGGAAGCTCGCGTATCGTGCGTGAGTGCGGTCGAGAGCGTGTAACTCGTTAGTTTTCAGTCACTTAGCAGCACGCACCAAATTGTGGCGATCTGACGTGACGCTATCCTGAGCGTGCGCCTGCCTCAGCACTAAGCATGCGCGTCCGCTTCTTTAAGCAGCAGCGATCAATTCATCGTCTGGATTAATTCCGAGGCGCTTCGCCGCCCGTCAAATCGTCAAACAGAGCGTCGACGAACTCGTCTGGGGAAAAGGCCGCCAAATCCTCCGCCTTCTCGCCGACGCCGATGTATTTCACGGGCAGGCCGACTTGTTGCCGGATCGCCACGACCACGCCGCCTTTGGCCGTGCCATCGAGCTTTGCCAGAACAATACCCGTGCAGTCGACCGCCTCGGTGAACTTCATCGCCTGGCTGATGCCGTTCTGCCCCGTGGTGGCATCCAGCACGAGCAGCACTTCGTGCGGGCCGTCGGGAACCTGCTTGCGGATGGAATCCTGGATCTTTTTGAGCTCGGCCATGAGGTTCTTTTGCGTTTGCAGCCGGCCGGCCGTGTCGATGATGCAGACATCGATGCCGGTCTTAATTGACTCTTCCGTGGCGCGATACGCGACACTCGCCGGGTGGC
>DASXWB010000092.1:0-10757 GCA_036503915.1 Lacipirellulaceae bacterium
TTGACGGTCTAAGGGTGCCGGTTGCGGGATGCCGGCAGTCGGGACTCGAATACTCGCCCGAACGTTGTTGCCTTGTGCCTAATACGGATGCGAACCACAATAATCAGGTCGCGTCTTTGTAGACGGTGCGAATATCTTCCCTGCTCCCTGCATCCCGCATCCTCAATCCTATGCCATCGTGCGTTCTCGCTTATTCTGGCGGCCTTGATACCTCGGTCATCCTCGGCTGGCTCCAAGACGAAGGTTACGACGCGCACTGCGTATATGTCGACCTTGGACAGCCCAGCGAGGACCGCGACACGATTCTGAAGAAAGCGCGCGATTGCGGAGCCGCTTCGGCCCGGATTGTGGACGCCCGCGAGGAGCTGTGCCGCGATTTCGCGTTTCCGGTGCTGGCCTGGCAGGCGAAGTACGAGGGCATTTATCTCTTGGGCACGTCGATCGCCCGGCCCCTCATCGCGAAGTGCTGCCTGCAGGTCGCTCGCGAAGTGGGGGCCGATGCGTTTGCCCATGGCGCGACCGGCAAGGGGAACGACCAGTGCCGGTTCCAGCTCGCGGCCGAGGCGCTGGAGCCCGGGATTAAAGTCGTGGCCCCGTGGCGAATCAAGCGGTATCGCGACAAGTTTCCCGGCCGCAAGGAAATGATCGACTACTGCGCGGCGAAGAAGATTCCCGTAAAAGCATCGATCGCCAAGCCGTACAGCTCGGACGAAAACTGCCTGCACATCAGCTACGAGGCGGGCAAGCTGGAAGACCCGGCGGTGGATGGCGTGGCGATCATCGACTTTGGGATGACCGTTTCGCCGCAGCAGGCGCCGGATAAGGTCGAAGAGGTCACGATTAGTTTTGAGCAAGGCGTGCCCATCGAGCTAAACGGCAAGCGGCGTACGGCGCTGGAGATGGTGACCGGAATGAACGAGATCGCCGGACGGAACGGGGTGGGGCGGATTGATATCGTGGAGAACCGGTTTGTGGGCATGAAAAGCCGCGGCGTGTACGAGGCGCCGGGCATGACCGCGCTGTACGCGGCCCATCTGGCAATCGAGCAGCTCACGCTCGACCGTGACACGGTGCACCTGCGCGACCGGCTCGCGCCGGAAGTCGCTGAGATGGTTTATTATGGCTTTTGGTACACGCCGAAGATGGATGCGCTCATGGCCTTTG
This sequence comes from Lacipirellulaceae bacterium, assembly GCA_036503915.1. Classification (GTDB taxonomy): domain Bacteria; phylum Planctomycetota; class Planctomycetia; order Pirellulales; family Lacipirellulaceae; genus JABDGM01. The sequence continues at coordinate 1,165 of DASXWB010000092.1, forward strand.
CGCGCGAAGTGCAGCAAGCGGTGACTGGCGAAGTCACGTTGGGGCTGTACAAGGGGAATGTGATGGTTCGCGGGCGCACGAGTCCCAACAGCTTGTATGATGCGGCCACGGCGAGCATGGAAGCCGGTGGGAGCTACGATCAGACCGATGCGGAAGGGTTTTTGCGGATCCAGGGGTTGCCGAGCCGGGTGCTGGGAAGAGTGAGGCCGCGGAAGTATTGAAGGCGGCGCGCATCGCCGCGCAGCGGCGAGAGCGCTTAGCCGTGGGCGTAAGCCCACGGTTGATGTTAGCATTGAACGAGAGCCGCGCCGCGGCGACACTTGGTGTCGCCCCTTCGGGGCTCGTTACATGAAGTATTGCCACGTCGCCTTGGGCTGACGCCCACGGCTAAGTGCTGCTGCCGCTGCGCGGCAGATTAGCCAATGTACCTCGTCGAAAACCCCGTCCTGCAGCGCGAGCTCTTGACGAACCTGCGGATGCCGCGGGCGTTCGTGCTGCTGTTTGTCTACGTAGCGCTATTGGGGGGCGTCGTGTATCTGGCCTGGCCGCAGGAGCAGCGGCTCGATATGGCCCAGCCGGAGGCGGCCAAGCGGCTGGTAAATCTGTTTTTCTTCGGGCAGTACATGCTGGCTTCGCTGATGGCGCCCAGCTTCGCCGCGGGGGCCATCACGGGCGAAAAAGAACGCATGAGCTATGAAATGCTGCTGGCCAGCCCGTTGCGGCCCGGAGCGATCGTGCTCGGCAAGTTGTTCGCCGCGCTGTGCCACCTGGGAATCCTCATGATCTGCTCGCTGCCGATCGTGATGCTCTGCCTGCCGCTGGGCGGCGTTTCGCTGTATGAAGTGTTTGCCGCGTACTTCGCAATGATCATGACCGTCGGGTTGTTTGGCATGATCAGCCTGTGGGCCAGCAGCTACTTCCGGCGCACGAGTGCGTCGCTTGTGGTTTCGTACTTGATGATTTTGCCGCTGGCCATGGTGTGCGTGCTCGCGTGGAACCAGCTCGAGCAGCTCGGCCGGGCGCGGCTTCTGGTGGTGATCACGGTCGTACCGGTGGTGTGCTTGTCCTTGGCGGCCCTGATGTGGAGAAATGCCTGCAGGCGGCTGTTGTATCCGCCCGACCTTGGCAGCGAGGGCAAGGAAGTCGTCGACCTGGAAACCGAGGCGCGCGAGGCCGTGGGCCTGTACATCAAGCGCGATGAGTTTCCCGACCGGCTGTTCGCACCGCCCAAGCGGACCACCTTCATGGAGGAGGGCATCAATCCGATTTATGACAAGGAAATGCGGAGCGAAATCTTCAGCCAGGGCACGCTCATGCTGCGTCTGGTGATCCAGATCAGCATGCTGCTGGCCTTGTTCGTGATGGCCGGCTGCCTGTACATCTGGCCGCAGTACGCGCCGTGGTACATTTCGTACGTGCTGTTGTTCAATATGCTGGTGGGGCCGGTCTTTTCGGCCGGCAGCGTCACCAGCGAGCGCGAGCGGCAGACGCTGGACCTTCTGTTGGTGACGCTTGTGACGCCCTGGCAGATGCTGTGGGGCAAGCTGCTGTCGGGGCTGCGCGTGTCCAGCGTGCTGACGTCGTTTTTGCTGTGGCCGGTGATCCTGGCTTGCGTGATGCCGCTGCCATTCTGGTACAACCTGCCGACGATGGCGGGCTACTTGCTGGTGGTCGCCCTGACTTGCGTGACGACGGCCACGACCGCGCTCTTCTGTTCGACGATTTTCCAGAAGTCGGCGACCAGCTTGATTGCCACGTACCTCATCATCGGCGTGATGTTCATGGCGCCCCTGGCAATGGCGTTTTTCGCCGAGACATTTTTCCGCGGCTCTTTTGGCGAAGCACTCGTCGACAAGCTTGGGGTGCTCAGCCCGTTTGCGGCTGTATTCGCGCTGCCGCTGGATGTGTCGCGCGATGACGTGAACATCGTCGCGGCCTCGGCAGGCGATTTGCCGCTGTTTTTCGGCTTTGTCGGCTGGTCGGTGCTGTACAATGGCGCGCTTGTGCTCGCCATGACGCGGCTGTTTCAGGTGCGCTGGCGCGTGGCGGATTGAATAGGTGTCAGGTGTCGGGTGTCAGGAAAATAGTAATCTGACACCTGAAACCTGACACCTGACACCTTGCGCAACGCTGCACCCGGCCTGCATCACTTGACGACTCCCGCACCGTGATGCGATAACAAGTTCAGACCCGGCACGGCTGCCTCTCATGTCCACCGCACCGATCATGAAACGCGCCAAGACGCAGGACGAGCGGGACCTGCTATTGTACGAATCGCGTTTGCAGCGTCCGGTGCGAATGAAGGCGCCGGAGTTCGAGCGCAACGGGCGCATTCGGCACGTCATCTTTTCCGGCCAGTTCTCGGCGCCGTTTTTGGAGGAGCTGGGCGGCATCGCGGACATGATCCGCATTCTCTCCAAGAGCCGCGCGGGCCAGGATTTCTTGATCAATCTGCTGCCGCACCGGCGAGCGATGCTGTATTTCACGCAGCCCTCGACGCGCACCTTCCTTTCGTTCATGGCGGCGTGCCAGATCCTCGGCATCACCTGCAACGAGGTGCGCGACCCGTCGACATCGTCCGAGACGAAGGGCGAAACGCGGTTCGACTCGATCCGCATGTTCAGCAGCTACTTCGACACGATCATCATGCGCAGCCCGATCGCGCGCTTGGCCGAGTCGTGTGCGTACCTCATGAACGATTTGGAAGCCGGCGGCAATCGCAGCGTGCCGATCGTCAACGCGGGCTCAGGGGCCGACGAGCACCCGACGCAGGCGTTGCTCGACGTGTATACGTTGCAGCGATCGTTCCAATTCGCCAGCCCCAAGGATTCGCCGGCGGCCAACCGGTTCGACGAGCTGCGCGAGCGCAAGGGGTACGCGGGCCTTACCAAAGGGCTGGCGAACAAGACGTACGGCTTTTGCGGTGACATCGGACGCGGGCGCACTGTGCGGTCGCTGGCGATGCTGCTGGCGATGTACGAGGGCGTGCGGCTGGTATTCGTCGCACCGGAGCATCCCAAGCTGGCCATGCGCGAGGATTTGCGCGAGCGGCTTGCCGACCGCAATGTTCGCTTTTACGAGGTGGAATCGTTCGAGGAACCGCTCGACGGGCGGCCGGTGATCGAGCAGCTTGACGCGCTGTACATGACGCGCATCCAGAAAGAGCATAATGCCCCGCAAGACGCCGAGTCGATGGCCCATATCGACTTTTCGCGCTATTGCCTCACGCCGGCGCTCGTGTCGCGGATGAAGGAGTACGCGCCGATCCTGCACCCGTTTCCGCGCGACCAGCACTTCGGGGAAATCCCGCCGGAAATCGACGACGACCCGCGAGCGATGTACTTCCGGCAGGCCCGCAACGGCATGTGGATCCGCGCGGCCCTCCTGGCCCACATCTTCGACGCGGACCATCTCATCTCGCGCCACTTCGTGAGCGAGTATCTGGAGCGGCACGGCTACAACGACTGAGGCGGTGTAGCCTTTTCGGCTCGTGCCGGCTGGGCAAAGTTTGCCGCTGAGAGCAAGGCGTCTGTTCCGCTGCCGGGCGATAGCTCGATCATTACGAAGTCGGCACTTTGTACGCGCAGCGAATGTCGACGCGCGGCGTTTACGTTCGTGAGTAATCGGTTACTGAGTACTTGGTACTGAGTCCTTAGTTTGACTTGCCGCGGCGCCTACTCAGTTTAATTTGCGATGCAACGATAAATAGCCAAAAGGCAAGCCATGGTGCGATGCGTCCGTTTTTCGACCGTAGCCGCGGCCCTCTGGCTGACATCCACCTGCGCGTCGCCGGTCGAAGCGGCTGGCTATTGGAACGTGCCCAGCAATTTCTGGCAGTGTGCGGGCTGCAGTTGCGGCGGCGGATATCATGCCCCGCTTGTGCTGGGGCCAATGTCGTGGCACGGATGGTGTTCGAAGAATCATTACCGGTTGCCGTATCCGCCCGCGCCAGGTTATGGCTGCCGTCATTGCGACGCCGGATTTGAACAACCGGCGATCATGGAGCCGATGCCTCAGCCGGCAATTGCGCCGGTTGCACCGGCAGCGCAAATGCGGCGGCCGCTGTTTCTGCGGTAGCGCTTCGTGATACACTGTGCAGCGGCGACTGGCGGAGTGGAACAGTCGGCCCGGCGACCGGTGCCCCTTCGCCGCTAATTCTCGTTGCTTCACGCGTCGTGGAATGTGTTCAGTTATTTGCTCTGGTTTCTGGCATTTGTTTTTATTGCCGTCGCGTGGCTCGTGTGGGCGCTGGCGCGGCCGGGGCTGTTCGCGCGGCGCGTACAGCGTGCCCTAAAACAGTTCTCGAGGCGTCGGCAGGAGTTGGAACAGGAATTCGTTGCCGCGGCAGCCGCTACCGGTAAACCACGCGGGCTTTCCTGGAAAGAATGCGGTTTTCAACCGGGCGTGATCTTGGCGCGCGATCGGGCCAACGGCGACTTTGTCGGCCTGGTGGGTGTGACGATCAGCTTCGAGGCCATCGAAGGCGGCGGAATGGAAGACGTCGAGGCCGTCGGAAACCTTCGCGCCGCGACGGCCGTCTTTAACTGGAACGGCCGCGAATGGACGACCCATGGACGAGCCGTTTTTAATCTCGAGCCGCGCGAAGTTCTGGAGCGGTACGGCGACAGCCTCGACCCAGTTCAGCAGCTTCGCGTGTGATGCCGTGGATCAATCAAGCTGAAGGCAATCGTGCAAATTAAAATCGCGCCACACTGCTCTCGGCAATTGTGAAACGGGGTATTGGCAATAGACCGAGGTTAGCAGCCCTCTCGTTTTGTCGCCGGTCTATCGACCGAACCAACCAAATTGCCGCCAACGTCGCCACGATACAAACCACCCCGTCGATCACTGACGCCACAGCGACTATCTGGTAGGCCTCAAGAGTATCTGCTTTAAGACGGGCCCGCCCCACGGCATTTCCAAAGAAACCCATTATTAAAAACAGTGCCCACCACGTTTTTACAACGACCGGCGCATTGCGGTCTGGCCGAGATTGATCGCCGTCAGATGCGTTGAGAGGGTCGCTCGCATTGTAGATTTCTCGCATGCATTGGTATGGCTTGAAAAGATTAGCAATAGGGACGAAATACCAGCCGACTGCTCCTCGCGGAGTGAATTCTAGGCCGGTGGCGCCGAGGGCCGGAAGATTTCGATGCGCGCGATGGACCCACATAAGAAATGCGACGATCGTCGACAAATACCAAACCAGCCAGGTCACGCCTAATAAACGTTGACGATTGTCGTTGCTTTCGATTTGTTCATCCGTGACCGCTTCATGATTAACGAGGCGCGTGAGCATTTGAAACTCACTGATGTCGGAAGCCACCATTACGAGACTCAAGATGATCCCGAATGCAAAGAGCGCGATCACGGCAGTAGCGCGCCCATGACCGCTGGCAAAAGGAATGACATCGGGCGAATTCTCAGAGCCATCGACGAGTTCGTCAGTTTCGCCCACGTTTTCAGTATCCGAATGCATTACTAGATATCGGCGGCCGCGGTGGGCGTCCGTGACGACGCCAGTTCGTGAAGCTCCCGGTGCACGAGCTCCAGCACGGAGGGCTCGCGCGGGTGGACGGAGCCGCGCGTCAGCGCGACCCAGGCGAGCGGGTTTTCCCAGACGATCTGCCGCGGCTTTTGCGATTCGCGTGTCGCCGGGCCATACTTTTTTATCGCCGCTTCGTGCACGACGTGAAACTGATCGGTCGGAAACTTAGCCGCGATGCGGAACAATTTTCCGTCGACGAATTGATATAACAGCAACTCGGTTCGGATGCCGGCCACGGTGGGCGAATTGTTCTCCGCCGGTAAATCAACGCGCGCGTGAATGATCCCCGCGTCACGATGCCACGGCTCGCTGTGCAGCGACGCCTTATTCGCGCCGAACGCCGTATCGGAACAGAGCGGCAGCTTGTAGCCGCCCTCGACATGCCGCCCGTATTTCTGCTTGAAATCCTCGAGGGTCATGCCGAGCCGATCGCCTTTGAGCTGGTAGAGCATTTCTTCAGGCGTGAGCGGCGCGGGCTGGCCCTTCTTGCGCGGCGCGAACCGGCGGGCGAAGCTGGCCGCCAGCTCGGCAAAACGAGACTCGTTGATGTCCTCGGTGGCGATGCACTTCAAATCCGCTTGGGGAACATCGGCCAAATCGTATGCGCCGTCTTTCGGCGTGGGAAACACGAGCAACAGCGCGCTCTGGTCGCGCGAGTGCAGTTCGCGGACCATCGATTCGGGCGTGGCTTCGAACAGCGGCGGCGAAATGCTGCCGAGCGTTGTCTTGCCGCCGGGCACCGTCACGCGATGTCCGCACTGCATGCACTTGCCCTGCTTGCCGGCCGCCTCGTCCGGCACCTGAATCGTGGCCTTGCAGCCAGGACACTCGATTTGAATGGGCATCGCATCACACCCGGGCCAAGAAGAGCGCGCGGACGTCCATGGCGAACCTCCCCAGGCGCACCAGACACCGATTACTCAGTTTACACGCCGCGAGGCGTAAACAAAACCGTGGAATGCGGCCGGGTTCGCTTAGGGGTGGCATGCCTTCGCCGAGCAGAGGCGCAGGCATGTTTTGAGGCCTTACATGCTCACGCTGCGCGAGAGCATGCCACCCCTCGCTGAACATCGGCAGCCACTAGTAAGCCGCAGGCTCGTACTCGGCGAGCAGCTTCTGCAACGTGGCTGGCTCGAGGGGCTTCACGAAGTGATGGTCAAAGCCGACTTCGCGCGTGCGGCGTTTGTCCTCTTCCTGGCCCCAGCCGGTAAGCGCGGCCAGCACCATGTTCTTGCCCCATGGCCGCTCGCGAATTCGCCGCGCGGTTTCGTAGCCGTTCAGTTTCGGCATGCCGATATCGAGCAGGATGATCTCGGGCAGGAACGATTCGGCCAGATCAATTGCCGTGAACCCATCGAACGCGGTGCGCACGTCGTTTCCCAGCGCGGTGAGCAACATGCCGAGCACCTTGGCGGCGTTCTCATTATCGTCGACGACGAGGATGCGGCGTTTCGTGGCGGCTGTTCGGCCGCTGCCGTCGGTTGATAGAGGCTCGCTCAGCAGGCCGACCACCACGGGAAGTCGCACGATAAACTCGCTGCCTTGGTTCAAACCGTCGCTATGAGCTTCCACAGAACCGCCGTGCATTTCCACCAAACGCTTCACTAATGTCAGACCGATGCCCAGGCCGCCATGGGAGCGCTCCAGCGAGCCGTCGACCTGCGTGAACATGTCGAAGATGCGCTCGATCATTTCGGCCGGAATGCCGATGCCCGAGTCCTTCACGGAAATGATGGCCGTGCCGTCGAGCCGCTCGGCGCTGACGCGAATGGTCCCGCCGCGCGGCATATATTTCGCCGCGTTATTGAGCAGGTTGGAGATAACCTGCGCGAGCCGCGTCGGGTCGGCTTCCAGGACGATTGGCGGCTTAGGTATGGTTACCTCCAGCTTGTGCCCCATTTCTTCAATGAGCGGCCGCGAAGTCTCGACGGCGCTTTCCAGGACGGTGGCCAGCTCGACGCGCGATTTGCGCAGCTCCACTGCGCCGCGCGTAATGCGGCTAACATCCAACAAGTCGTCGATCAGCCGCACCATTTGCTGCGACTGCCGCTCCATGGTCGTGCGCACTTCTTCAAGGGCGCTTGCATCGTCCCCGGCCAGCCGCATCAGCTCCAGCCCTGTGCGGATGGGCGCAAGAGGGTTTCTCAGCTCGTGAGCGAGCACCGCGAGAAATTCGTCCTTGCGGCGGTCGGCCGCGCGCAAGTCCTCCTCGAACTTCTTGCGATCGGCAATATCGATCACCGAGCCGATGTAGCCCAGGAACTGGCCATCCTCTGCGAAGCGCGGCATGGCGGCGTCGATCACCCAATGGTAGATCCCATCTTTGTCGCGCAGCCGGTACTCAAGGCTGTACGCGGTGTGCGCCTCGTTGGCGGCAAGGAACGACTTCCGCGCCGCCTCGCGATCGTTCGGATGCATGGCGTCGACCCAGCCGAAGCCCAGGCTCGTTTCTGGAGTGCGGCCGGTGAATTCGTACCAGGTTTTTCCCAGAAACGTGCAGCGGCCATCCGCTTCGGTGACCCAGATCATCACCGGCGCGTGATCGGCCATGTGCCGGAAGCGCTGCTCGCTTTCGCGCAGCGCGATTTCGGCCGTCTTCCGCTGCGTCACATCGGCTACTGTCCCAATGTAGCCAATCAATTCACCCTCCGGGTTCCAGAGCGCCACGGCGTTACCTTGCATCCAAGTCACGGTTCCATCAGGGCGCACAAAACGAAACTCGGCCTCGGATGCGATGCCTTGGCGCACGGCCTCGTGCCATCCCGAAATCACGCGCTGCCGATCCTCCGGATGCAGCGCCTTTGTCCAGCCGTCGCCTTGGGCTTCGGCGGGCGTCAGGCCGGTCATTACGCACCAGATTTTGTTGACGAACACCGTTTTTCCGTCGGGCCCGGATTGGAAGATACCCACCGGCGCATGATCGGCCAGCGTTCGAAATCGCTCTTCGCTGTCGCGCAGCCGCTCTTCGCTTTCGCGGATCGCTTGCCGCGCCTTGGCGGCATCGATCGCGTCGGCCGCGTGCCGTGCGCAGAGATCGGCCAGCTGCATTTCGGATTCGGTTGGCCGCCGACAAGTTTTGAAATGAACCGACATGACACCGAGCGCTTCGCCGGCGCGCGTCAAAATCGGCGTGCTATGGACCGAGCGGAACTCGACCGTACGCGGCACTGGGCGGGACTCTTCGAACCGAGAATCTTCTTCAATGTCGTAAACGACGACGCGCTCCCGCGTTGCAAAAGCGGAACCGCAAGCGCCGCCATTCAGACCCGGACCGACGGTCGAAAGACACTCTAGTGCGTCGTCATCGAAGCCAATGCTGGCTGCCGTCGTAAGGCATTTCGAAGCAGGATCGTATAAGGACAACAGCCCAAAGTCCGCCGTGTGCGCTTCGACAATCGTTTCCAACACGGCCTCGAGCGCCGGCTGCGGCTCGGGGGTGCTGGCCAAGCGCATTGCAAGCTCATGCAGCCTCGAAAGCGCTTTGACCTGGAGCGACAAACCATCCCGGCTTGACGCCAATTTCGATTCGCGAGAAGCCGTAAAACTGCTGGGAGCGGTTTTCAAATGGATTTCCCGCCGGGTACTTGCACGAATGAGAGAGAAGAGGCCGGCTCCCGCCTGCGAGCTGCGAATGGCGCTTGTCCATAGTCGGGCGACTTGCAAAGTAGCAGTATATCCAAGAAACACATCGAAAGGAAAACTCAATGCCCGGCCGAATTACTCGGCGGCGGTGAATCGGACGTAACGCAGCCGTCCCCGGAAGCACCGCCGGAACGGAAACCTGGGCATCCGTCATAGGTTCCAGTGGAGGATTTGTTATAGGAGGCGACAAATTGACGCCGTCCGGGGGAATTCGGGACTTCGCCCTCAACGGTCCGCCAGGAGTTTTGCCCTGTTGGTTCCCACACGACCATAATGAAGCAAGCATGTGCATTGGCTTCACGAGCGGCGCCAGCCCGACCTCGGCCGCTTGGCACACTATGGTGCGTGCCGTTCGAAGCCAATGTGGGGGCTCAGTGCGTTAGCCAAATACGGACACCGCAGA
>DASXWB010000093.1:0-2397 GCA_036503915.1 Lacipirellulaceae bacterium
CGATCGACGGCAAATCCTCGCCCTCCATCAGGAACTCAAACCGCAGATCCTGCGTGGCCCCGACGGTCTTGAACAAATTGCCGAGGCTGAAACCGGTTTGGGATTGGAACGTCGTCGTTCCATCGGCTTTCAGTTCAGCAACAGCTGTTGCACTGGGCGCCGGCGGCGCCTGTTCCCAGCCCGTCACATTCTGATCATCGAGGCTGTTCCAGCTACCCGGCACCAGCGAGCCGGAATCGGAATAAACTGCGTAGCCATCGATAGCGATGTTGAATGGCGAATCGTTTCGGAAGGCAACCGCGCCCGTAGCAGGATCGACGTTGAGAACGAAGTTGTTATGGACTTTCGTCCCGCTGTAAACGACGCTGCCCTGAATCGTTCTGCCGTCGGGCTGAGAGTACTCAAACGAAATATCGTCGGGATCGACGCCGAATGCGGGGAACTGCCTTACGTATGGCGAGCCGAGCGCCTGCGTTGCGCCGCCGGAGAGGCTTGTGCCGCCCGCCATGGGATGCAGCTCGCTAAGCTCGGTCGCGGTTGGCGCGGCTTCGACCCAGGCATTGGCCCCTCCCACGTTCTGGTCGTCGAGGCTGTTCCAAGCGCCCGTCAGCGCGCCATGATCGGAGAAAATCGTATAGCCGTCGATTGTCTTGGCCTGGGCGCCTGCGTTCTGGATCGAAACCGCGCCGGTGACGCGATTGACCTGCAGCGTCAAGATTTCCGCAACCTCAAGCTGCAACAGCCGGCGTGTGCCCGAAGTGGCCGTATTGACCTGGTAGGCAAGTCCGGTCGATAAGGCCGGCGCCATCGAGGTATCGATCGTGGCAAACGTGCCATTGACGACTGTGGCCGCGTCGATGATTGTCCACTTGTTGCCGGCCGCCGGAGTCACGCCGGTGAACACAGGCTTGAACGTGCCGTTGACGTTTGCGGTTCCTTGCGTCACCAACTCCGAGTGGGCAGCCACGCTAGTAATGTTGGCTATCAGGATGCTTGTGCTGCTCAACGACAAGTTGCCGCCAGCACTGAAGTTGATGTTTGGCCCATTCAACGTCGTTGTGCGCTGCAGGCTGATAGGGCCGGAGATCGAAATACTCGCGGTGTCGCTCATCGTGATGCTGCTGCCCGTTCCGCCGCCCAGCGTTAACGACGTGGCCAACAGCTGGCCGTTGCCGAGCATCGTAAGATTGCCCTGTCCGGCACCACCGATCGTGGCCGCGCCCGTTTCGGTGCCAGTCGGCGGGTCGACGGCTTCCAAAATGCCGCCGCTGACGATTCGCAGGCCACCGGTCGTATTGGCGGCGGAGCCGAGTCTCAAACCGCCAATGTTCACATTCGTGCCTGGAGGGCTCTGCGTATGCGCGTCCAGAACGACGGTGGCCCCGTTGTTGACGACGCCGGCTTCGTCGAACCCAGCATCGGGCGGCGCCACGTTGTTCCAATTCGCGGTGACATTCCAGTTCCCTAGATCTGGGCCTTGGTAAAGTACGTCGATAGCTGCGGCCCACGGACAAAACGCCAGCCCGACCAATAGCGCCAAAACAATCGATGGGAACTTAGTCAGTGTTGGGAGATATTTCATAAGTTGTTGCCCTTTGCGACTCGGGACCGAAGTTTGAGCTCGAGCAATGCGAATGGTGCACATGACCTGAGCATGGAATCAAATAGCGAACTAAAAAATGGGATGCCGCGAAGCGCTATCCGCCGCAGCAACTCATTTGTCAACTGCGTATGCTCCAGCGCGAAGAACAGATTGAAAAAGACACTCGCCAGCCACGAACGAATTCCGCCCAAACGCGCCGATGCGACCGGCGTTGTGCAAGCGCCAACGCATTCCCCAGCCAACTCGCGACCGCCCCGCTTCATATACCGTGGCAGCATGGTGTTACGCCACGAATAATTATGGTCAGCGTCGTTCAAGCGCGTCACTGAGAATTCTCGGAAAATAGCTTAGAAATTGCCGCAGAAACAGGGGTTTCCAGCGCGGCTCGCGGGTTCTGCTTTGCCCACGGGCGCGTTGCAAGTCGTTATACAGGACAGGGATACGCGCGCATAGTACCCAATATCCAATGTGAGATTTTGGCCCAATTTCCTGCACGGCGAAAGCGCCTCGCCGAAACCCGCTTTTTCACGCAAAAAAGTGGGACGAAGGCGAGCGTAATTATCGGTTTAAAAACCGCGCGCCATATCAAGGTTCACAATTCACGCGAAGTCGGCGCGCTGTTGTGACGGCCAAAAATTGCGCCTCGCCCTGCATGGCGAATGGCAAAAGTCGTTCGCGGACAACACTCGATGGCTCTGACCTTAATGCAGCAAGACATCCCTCAGACACAGTGGACGTGGGCGAACTGGAACGCCGCAGCATCGAGCCGCCGGTCAGCGACAACTCATCGAACT
>DASXWB010000094.1:0-1765 GCA_036503915.1 Lacipirellulaceae bacterium
GACGCTCGCCGTGGATTAAGGGCGGACATGGCCGTCCAACCGGAAATGAGTATCAAAAGTGCCGCCGGTTCTGGCACCGCGGCCGCGCTAGTTGCATTTGCCGCCGTGCGGCCGAAGTTGGTTCGCCACGTGTTGTAGCCGTTCGTCGAACCGTCGTTCTTGCGCCACACGACGTAATCGGCCGCATCAACCGCGCCGTCCGCGTTGTAATCTCCGGGCAGTGTTGGCGTTACCTGGCCCGGCACGAAGCCGGGGCTGCCCACGTCGCCGCCCGGATGGTCGACGACCGTTTGCAAAATTTGCTCGGGCGCCATGCTGTTCGTATCGTCCGAAAGCGTCCAACTTTCCGGGTCAGCCGGGTCTGCAGCCAAATCGTCCAGGAAAATGGAGCCGTCGCCGTCGTTGTTCGGCCAGCCGTCATCCGTGTTATCGTCGTAGGCGACGACCGCAACGGCATTGTTCGTCGTGCGCCGCGGCGTCGTCTGCGACTGCTGTTCGTCCTCATAGATAGTGAGGCTGCTCCAGATGGCGATCGTGTCGCCGCCGTTGGCCATATCGATCCACGTGGAGATGGGGATGAAGTTGATCGCCGCGCCCCACGCGTCTTGAAGGTTTTCCAGCGTATTGTCCTCCGCGTTGAACAATACCGCCGCTCCGCCGTTGGAGATCGTGCCCGCTGTAATATTCGCCTCACTCAAAGACGCGTCGTCATCGTCGTCGAAGACGTACGGCGTGGCAGCGAAATCGATCTCCGAGCCGGTGTTATTCACGAGCTCAATCCACTCCCATTCGGGCTCGGGCGAGCGAGGGTCGTACATGATTTCCGAAATCAACAACCCGATGGCCGCCGTCCCGCCGGGAACAGTACCCGGCGTGCCGCGGTCGTCGACGCTGTTGATCGGCGTTCCGGGAAGCGTGGTCTCGACGCTCGTGCGAGCATTATCCGCGCCGGCGATGCTCGAAATCCAGTTCGCCGGCGTGCTCACACTACCCGCGCCGTTCCAGGCGATCGAGTGGCCATTGGTCGTTGCCGGGTAGCCGCTGCTCATAGCATAGTTGACGCTCGCCGCGGCGCTATTGAACGAGCGGCGCGGGCTGGTGGTTGACATCAAATCGTCGGCCAGGTAGGCGTCGCGGCTGGGCCACAGGCCGACGGCATCGCCCGCCGTGAGCGGGCTAAAGGTGCTGACGGGCACGAGCGTGTAGCCGCCGCCCCAGGCGGTGGTGAACCGCGAGGCGTCGAAATTCAGATCGCCGCCGTTGTAAAGAACCGCGCCGCCGCCGGCCGGGACGATCGTGTTGCCATTGGCCGCACTAATATTCGCCGCGGCCATGTTCGGATCGTCATCATCGTCCAGCACCCAGCCGTCTAGATTCACCGGCGAGCCGCTCGTGTTGCGGACCTCGATCCATTCCCAGGTGGTTTCGACCATCGGGTCGAACATGATCTCGGTGATTTCGATCTGCGCGCGAGCAGCGCTTGGCGCCACAAGAAGGACGAGCGCCGACAGCAATGAACGTCTCTTTAGTTTCATATGAACTTCTCAGAAGCATGATCGAGTGGAGCCGAAAGCCCGCAACAAAAAAGCTCCGGCATTATGCCGATAGAAGCCGCGTGTCGTCAAAGAAAAAATGGGGACGCTGCCAAATGAACGCGAAAATCAATAGAGGAACCTCGAACCCCGAAGCTTCGTGTGCGCACGCTAAAGAAATTTCATCGACTTTGCGCGGATGAGGCACATCCTTCCGCCGGCTCCATTATTAA
>DASXWB010000095.1:0-5821 GCA_036503915.1 Lacipirellulaceae bacterium
AGTTCACGTCGATAGCTCGAGCAATGAAGCGGTAATCAGCGGCGCGGTAAATCTCAACGATTACGATACCGTTATCTGGATATCGGGCGAAGAATCGGAAGCAAACGACACATTCAACGCGACGGAACAGACGAAGGTCGAGCAGTTTATCGCCGGCGGCGGCAATTTGTTCGTGACTGGCTCCGAGATTGCCTGGGATCTTGATCAGCAGAACAATGGCCGCACATTCTATGAAAGTACGCTTAAGGGCAATTACGTTGCGGACAGTGCCGGAACCTATACGACGGTCCCTGCCGGCGGCAGCATTGTTGCCGGCTTGGGCAATATCGGGTTCTCGAATGGCGCCGCGTTTTCAAGCCTGGATGGCCAGGTTTACAATGTCAACTCGGCCGACGTGATCAGCCCGCAAGCCGGCGCACTCGCAGCGCTCAACTACGGCAACGGATCGGGCGCCGCGGCGATCCAGGCCCTAGGCACCGGCGGGCGCGGCAGCGTGGTGATGTTCGGCTTTCCGTTTGAAACGATTACCACGGCGGCCAATCGGGCAGCCGTGATCGACCGAGTGTTCGATTTCTTTGGCCTGGCCGCATTCGGACCGGATAATGCCGATTTCAACCGCAGCGGGCTGGTGGACACGGCCGACTTTGTCGTGTGGCGGAAGAACAACAACACGAGTGTCGAACCAGGAACGCGCGGCGACGCCAATCATGACGGGCTGGTGAACGATGCAGACTACCAGATCTGGCGCGCTCAATACGGCACGTCGCCGGCCGCGGCCAGCGCGGCGGCAGGCTCTTCCAGCGTCGGCGCGCCTGCCGATGGGACATCATCATCGGACGTTACACCAGCTCACATCGGGCCGGGTGCATCAAGCGATATCGATGGTCCCGCAGCAAGACGTGCCGTGCCAGCGTCGTTTGCCGTGCCTGGTCGAAGACTTGGATTTCAGCAACCGACACAACCCACGTTGCCTGGCTGGCGGTCGTTATTGACCGACCTGGCAGAAAGAGAATCTCGCGACGACGAGACTGAGGAGGCGGGGCCCACGGTCAAGAAACATCAAGCGCTCGCCGCGCAGTCCTCGGTCGAAACCGTGTTGCACTGGTTCGATTTCGACACATGGCTTGGCCCAACCCCGTCATGGCTTCGGGGCTTCCGCTCACACTAGGATGCGGCGAAAAACAAAGCTCCAGAGCGCAGAACTCTCTCGCGCATGCGCAATTGAGAACGGAATTAAGTGGAAAAAGCTCACAATTGCTTGACAACGGGGCAGTTTTCTTAAGATCATAAAGGGCGGGAGATTGGCTAGGGCGGTAATGCCAAGCGCGGCCGCATCTGATGGCCGGCCGTTCCACTGAATCCGACACCACGGTTTCCAGCCCTGTTCGTTAAGGAGCAAGCTAATGCGCGTACTTATCTGCTGCGCAGCGATCTGCGCAATCCTCTCTTCTTGGAACGCGGCTTGCGCCGCAGTAATCATCAATGAGTTCGTCTACGATGATGGCGGCACCGATGATCGCGAGTACCTCGAACTCTACAACAACGGCGCTTCGGCCGTGGACATCTCCGGATGGGTCGTCCGCAACTCGGATACCGTGGCGCCTCCGGGCGACAACAACGCCGATTTCACAATCCCTGCCAACACCTCGCTCGCGTCCGGTGACTACTACGTGATTGGAATGACGGGCGTGGCCAACGTCGATCTCGTCGTCACCGGAACGCTGGAAAACGATAACGAAGCAATGGAATTGCTCGACGCTGCGGGCGCGGTGCAAGACACGGTCATCTATGAGTTGAACAAGGGCCCGCTGCCAGCTTCGCCCGCGGAAGGAGGCGTCTGGGGCAATAACCAGTCGAGTGACCTCGCAGGCACGCCGCTCGTATCTACCGCAGGCTTGGCGCGCTTCGTCGACGGTCGGGACACGAACAACAATGGCCGGGATTTCGGATTCCGCCCCAATACGCCGGGTGCGAGCAATAACCCGGTCAATGTCACGTCCTATACCGTGCCAGATGTTTCCTCGACGGCGGTCGCCGCGGACCTTCCCGGCTTTGCTTACTCGTTCGTACCGCCGCGGGCTATCGATCCCGCGGTCGCGGACACAAACAATCCCAACGCGATTCCGCCGGCCCCAAGCTCGCCGAACCGCGCGATCATCGCCTGGGACCCATCCGGCGGCGGCAATGCCGTGAGCGCCGCAGAAACGTTTAACACCGCCGATTCATCGTTCGATGTCTATGCCTATTTCGACACGCACGATCTGCCCCAGATGTCGAATTCCGCCGGGACCCTTTTCCGCGGCTCTGAGATCAGCGTCTACGGCATCGGCGGCACCGAGGCGTTGAGCAATCTCACCGACATTAGCGGGCAAGTTGGAGTTCCTGATTCGGCCAACGGCACAACGGGTATTGCGTGGGTGTACGAGAAAGTTGGCGAGACGACTGCTAACCCTGGGGTAGTATCCGAGAAGTTGTACCTCGTCGACGCCAACGACGGAGGGGATTCGGGGCAAGGCGGCACAGTGCCGTTTGATTGGACGATTCTCGCCACCGTCGATCTGAGCGCGACTCCATCGGGCTGGTATCGGCTTGGCATTGACATCGATGCGCTAGGGAACGGCGTGGCTCGTTTCGATAATCAGCTGTTTAACTTCACTACGAGCCAGCATAGCGGCGCGTTCAGCGTGGCCTACCGCGAAAACACGCAGCTTGGAGCCGATGGCACGCCAGACGCGATCTTGCGGCCGCCGACGTTCGCAGCGATTCCCGAACCGGGCTCGCTTGCGCTCCTGGTCGTCGGCATGGTGATGCTTGCGGCGCGCAGGCGACATTGAAAGGTTTGGCTCTGGCATGTGATCGCCTTCCGGGCGGCCTGGCGCATCGGTTAAGGCGCGCCGCTGCTTGACAGTAACTCTCTTTTTGCTGACGGGCCATTAGCGCCCACATGCCGGACTGGTCGCTGGCATCCATGCGTCGTAACGTCGCAGCCGGTCCGCTGGTCGCGGTCGTGTCAGATTGTCCGGCGAGAAACCAACGGGCGGCCGCGTCTTCCGCCGTAACCCGTGTCGCCGCAACGGTTTTCTATGCCGGCACCCGCCTACTTTGCCGGTACGCTATTTGCGGCGCTAGCCGGGCATCTTGGCGCTCGACGGACATAATCGCGATCCTCGAACTCAAGCAACGGAACAAGACCATGGCTACTGCATCTGTCATACTCGTGGTGGAAAACAATCCGGACGAACGTGAATCGATCATGCGAACCCTCGATCCGGACCGTTTCCACGTGGTGGGGGCCGATAATCCGACCGACGCCATCGCTTACGCCGACGATGCGGTCGACCTCGTGATCAGTGAGCTGCATTCGCGGGAACTGAATGGCCTGGATCTATTGCGTAAGTGGAAACAGCGTCATCCGAACACGCCGTTTGTCCTCGTGACCGACGGCAATGACGTTCATTCCGTAGTAGAAGCGATGAAACTGGGCGCCGCGGATTGCATCCTTAAGCCGGTGGATTCGACCAAGCTCCGCACGCTGGTGAGCGACATTTTGGAACGCAGCGAGACCAACGGGCAAAATGGCCCTCGGCAACCCGAGGAAACTACGCCGCATCGCTCCAATATCGACATACCGCCGGGCACTTCGCTGGAAGACCTCGAGCGAGCAGCGGTCGAGCAGGCGCTCGCCCAGCATCATGGAAATCGCACGCACGCTGCCAAAACGCTCGGCATCTCCGTGCGCACACTACAGCGAAAGCTCAAGGCGTGGGGCATGCCGACGTCGGTGCAGAACAACAACCCATCGCCTCACTTCATCATGCCGACGCATCATGCGTCCTCCAGCCCGTTCAGCGCGCACGCGATGTAACCACGATAGCGCCGAGCTACACTCGGCTGGCGCGGACGCGGGATCAACTGTCTCAGGCCGAGCGTCGCTCGGCGGCTGAGGGCTTCGCAGTTCACGAGCATCGATCGGACGTTAAACCTCTGCCGTTCAACGAAAAAAGCCCGGCAGCGGGACGGTTCCCACTGCCGGGCTTTCTGTTAGTGATCGCTAAGCCGAGTTGCGGCTAAGCGACTGGGCCGCGAAATCGCGGGGCAACCAGGCTGATCAGGAATAGCACAAGGAACACAACGAACAAAATCCATGCGATGTCCATTGAGAGTCCTGCCACGCCTGTCGCGCCTAGCGCCAGGGCGATCAACGCGATCACCAAAAATGTAAGTGCCCAACTCAACATGATGCACCTTCCCTTCCGTTACTCGGTTAACGTTGGCTCGCTAGCCGAGCCGCCATGGGGCTAGTTTCGCGAGCAAGTTGTCCTGATGAACCACGACACTCTAGCCGCAATCGGCATGCCGAAAAACAACGGCGGGCTTTCAACCGCAGCTTCAGCGGCGAATCCCGCCTTCTCCCCGAAAAAACCACGTCAGACTGTCGCAGGTCCATGACAATTCGTAACCAGCGCGGCAGTTCGTCGCTCACGTCATTTCATCGCGACAGGTACGAGGATTGCATTCTTCGGGCGGTGACAAGTTTAATCGTTTGGAGAGATCGGTATGAAAGCTCTTGTCTTTCTCATCGTCGTGATTGCATTGTTGGCATTCGCTGGCTGGCTGACGTTCAGCAGCGGGCCGGGGCGGACAAGTGTGAACCTGGAAACGAACGAAATTCGTGAGGATACGCAAAAGATCGTGCGCTCCGGGGCGAAGATTATCGACAGGGCCGGTGACGAACTGCAGCCGTCCGAGGAAACCGCCCAGCCCGTCGGTAAGCGATGACGGACCGTGGATGACAAACATAGCCCGGCCATATTGGCCGGGATTGATTGCGCAAACGCGCGCTGCCGGACCAATATGGTCCCGCTACGTGGATGGGGTTATTTGATATCGGCTGCTTGCGCCGTTTCGAACTCGCGGAGCTGCCGCTCGGCCTCGTCGCGCGCGATGCCATATCGTTTCTGGACAGCGCCAAGCAGCTGATCGCGTTCGCCTTCGATGCGATCGAGATCGTCGTCGGTAAGTTTGCCCCATTGCTCTTTGACTTGGCCGCGGAATTGTTTCCACTGGCCTTTCACGGTGTCCCAGTTCATGGTCTCTCTCCTCGCGAATTGGATGCTAGCATTTCAATCGGCCGATTCTTTTGGCCGCGGCTCGCCCGCCGAGCCGCGCGTGCGCGGCCGCCAATCTGCATCGCCGAATAGCTGGTCGTAGCGCCTGAGGGCATCGAGACGGCGACCCAACTCTTGCGCCAGATTCGCTTCGTCTCCGTTCCGGCCCCGCACGGCGCTCAAATACTCCATTTCGTATCGAGCTGCGCTTCGCATGGTGCTTCTCCTGGTGGCTTCCCGCGAACGAACGCGTGCCCGCCTGGCACGCGATTTCGCTTGCTCTAGCTGCACGACAGGAGAGCAATCCATGTGCCACTAAGGCCGTTTTCCATATGCGCCGTATGGTGCCATAAGCGGGCTGAGCGTAAAGCCGGGGGCTGCATTCGTCGTCATTTGGCAATCCGTTCCACTGGTCGCTCCATCAAATCTGGTATTCCGGAATAAACACCCGCGCATTCTTCGGGTAAATAAACACGTGGCTGCCCTCGGTGAGACTTAGCCGCTGGTAATCGTCGAGGCTGAGGTCCACCAGGATTTCCTGGCCTTCTTCGCTGCGCGTTGTGATTTTGGCGATCGAGCCGGCCGGGTTGATTCGTGTGACCCGGGCCGGGAAGCTCGGCGCGCCGTTGCGATAGAGCTTGATATCCAGCTCGTGTGGCCGCATGTAAACGAAGTCCGATTTGTCGTCCAGGCCGGGGAAAAAGTGGCCCTCG
>DASXWB010000096.1:0-6588 GCA_036503915.1 Lacipirellulaceae bacterium
GGCGGCCGCGCCTGGCGGCTACAACGACGATTGGGCCGATCTCACGGTGGGCACCAACACGGCCGGCGACGACCAGCCGTCGCCCGGCTTTACCGGCGGCACCGCCGAGTTCTTCAGCGGAATCATTGACGAACTCAAGATGTTTGTCATCGGCACGTCGACTTCCACGACGCCTACGAATTACGGTGGCTTCAGCCTCACGGGCGACAATGATTTCGTCGCGTCCCCAGTCACGGGCATTAAAAACGTGGCCGGCGATGTCACGAACGACGGCGTGTTGAATCAGGCCGACAAGGACGCGTTCATCGGCGGCTGGATGGACCGCCGCATTGTGGGCGGATTCCAGATCGGCGACATGGCGTCCCGCGCCCAAGGCGATCTCAACCTGGACGGCATCACGAACATCCAGGACTTGCTCCTGCTTCAAAACGCCCTGTCGGGCGCCGGCCTCGGGGCGATTACGGCGGCTGACCTGCAGGGCGGCGTGCCCGAGCCAGCGTCTTTCGTCTTGATTCTTATGACGCCCCTTATGATGCCGCGCTTCCGAAACGCAAGGCGTTCTTCCAGCAATAAGTTGTAATCCGACAGGTTCCTTCACTCCCAATTGGTATCCGTGCGGTAAAGAAGAATCGAAGAATGTTTAACAGGAGGAAGCAGAGGTAGCAGAGATAAATGACTCTGCTTCCTCTGCTTCCTCCTGTTCATTAATGTATTTCAAAACGCGGCTCCGGCCGCCAACACTTGTATCAATTCACCATGAGAATTGCATTTCGCCAATTGTGCAAAATGCCGCTTTACCAATTTGCTATTTGCATTTTGCAATTTGCATTTTGCAATCCTTCTCTGGCTGAACCGCAGAAAAAAGATCAAGATCGCGAAACAGTCGGTCATTCCGCCGCCGGGCGTGCGGTGACTCCAGTCAACCAGCTTCTCGCGCCAATCGGCCAACAAATCGATCTGCCCGGAATGCGCCCGCAAGCGCTGGCGCTCTCTCCCGATGGCACACTGCTCGTTGTATCGGGTAAGACGAGCGAGCTGGTGGTTGTCGATCCGCAGAATGGGACGATTCGCCAGCGAGTTGCGCTGCCCAGCGAAGCGCAGAGGCTTCCGCCGGCCGACGTCGTCTCGCCGCAAATTCTTCAGCCCGATGAGGAGGGCCAGCTCAGCTTCACCGGCCTCATCTTCTCGCCGAACGGTGAGCGGATTTACATGAGCAATGTCGAAGGCTCAGTGAAAGTATTTGCTGTAGGCGCCGGCGGTAAAGTTACGCCGTCGCATTCCTTCGCCTTGCCGCCGGCCGCTGCCCCGCGGCGCGAAGCGGAAATCCCCAGCGGGCTGGCAATTTCAACCGACGGCAAGCGGCTATTCGTTTGCGGCAACCTGTCCAACCGCGTGCTGGAAATCGACACGGCAACCGGCCAGACCGTGCGAATGTTCGATGTCGGCGTTGCGCCCTATGACATTGTGCTGGTCGGAAACAAAGCGTACGTGAGCAATTGGGGCGGCCGCCGGCCGGGCGAGGGAGACATGACCGGTCCGGCCGGACGCGGCACGCTCGTTCGCGTCGATCCAGTGCGCCATATCGCCAGCGAAGGCTCCGTCAGCGTCGTCAACATTGAAACCGGCCAGACTTCGTCCGAGGTTCTCACCGGCCTGCACGCCAGCGGCCTGGCGGTTTCACCCGACGCGCGCCACGTTGTTTGCGCGAACGCCGGCAGCGACCATCTGAGCGTGATCGATACCAAGACCGATTCGATCGTTGCCACACTGTGGGCCAGGCCCAAGCCGTCGGATTTGTTGAGCGCCTCGCCCAACGCCGTCGTGTTCGCCGCATCGGGCAAGCGGCTCTACGCCGCCAACGGCGCGCAGAATGCCCTCGCAGTTTTCGACTTCAATCCCGACGAGCCGGAAGAATCCAAACTTCGCGGTCTCATCCCAGTCGGCTGGTATCCCGGCGCACTGGCATTCTATGCACGGCGCGAGACGATTATCGCCGCGAACATCAAAGGCCTGCCCAAGCGGCCGCAGCGCTCGCGGTCGCCGCGTGGCGCCGAAGGGTTCAACGCGCATCAATACTTCGGCTCGCTGTCGATCGTGCCGCTGCCGGCGGATGACGAGCTGCCAAAGCTCTCCGAAACAGTCGCGGCAAACTTGCGCCAGCCAAGAATCGCCGACGCGCTTCTTCCGCCGCGCGCTAATCAACCGCTGCGGCCCGTACCGCAGCGCATCGGCGAGCCCAGTTTGATTCGCCACGTCGTATATATCATTAAGGAAAACCGCACTTACGATCAGGTGCTCGGCGACATGGAAGAGGGCAACGGGCAAGCGTCGCTGTGCATCTTCGGCGAGGTTACCACGCCCAACCAGCACCAGCTCGCCCGCGAGTTTGTGCTCCTCGACAACACCTACTGCAGCGGCATTCTCAGCGCCGATGGGCACCAGTGGAGCACCACGGCCTTTAGCACCGACTATATGGAAAAGAGTTTTGCCGGTTTCCCGCGCAGTTACCCGGACGGCATGGGCGAGGACGAGGCCGACGCCCTGGCCTATTCTCCCGCCGGCTTCATCTGGGACAACGCGCTTAAGCGCAAGAAAACGATCCGCAACTACGGTGAGTTCATGATGCCGGCCGTGCGCTGGCGCGACCCCGCGCGCGGCGGCTCGCCGAGCTTCATGGATTGCTTCCGCGCCTGGAACGAGAAGACCGGCGAGGTAGTCTTTGAATCGAAGCCCGCGATCGAAACGATTCGCCCCTTCTCGCCGCCCGCCTATGTCGGCTGGGAGATGGCCGTGCCGGATCAGTACCGCGCGGATTACATTCTCAACGAGCTGGCCGAATTTGAGAAGAAAGGCGAGTTTCCGCAGCTCGTGATCGTGTGTCTGCCCAACGATCACACCAGCGGCACGAGCGCCGGCTGGGCCACGCCGCGGGCGTGCATTGCCGACAACGATCTGGCGTTCGGCCGCATTATCGAAGGTCTCAGCCGTTCGCGGTTCTGGAAGGAAATGGCCATCTTCGCCATCGAGGACGATCCGCAGGCGGGCTGGGACCATGTGAGCGGCTACCGCACCATCTCGTTTTGCATCAGCCCGTATGCCAAGCGCGGGGCCGTCGTCAGCACGCAGTACAACACGACGAGCATTCTGCGCACCATCGAGCAAATTTTGGGTCTGCCGCCCATGAATCAATTCGACGCCAGCGCCACGCCGATGTTCGACTGCTTCACCGATAAGCCGGACTTCACGCCCTACACCGCCCTGCCGGCGAACGTTCCACTCGACGAATTGAATCCCGAAGTCGAGGCCATCAACGACGCCGCGCTGCGCAAGGATGCAATCGTTTCCGCCACGCTGAACTTTCGCGAGATCGACAAGGCGCCCGAGGACGTGCTCAACCGCATCCTGTGGCGCAGCATGCGCGGCAGCCGCGAACCGTACCCCGAGTGGGCGATCTGCGCCGATTCCGACGATGACGACGATGAATAATCTCGATTCCGCTGTTTCGCGGTAACTGCTACCATACGCGGCGGCCAAATTTCTCATCAGACGTCATTTCTTTCTTAATTGAAGGTCAGCTTATGCTCTCACTGCTCGACATCCAGTCGCGCCGCTTCTCCACTTATTGCCTCGCCTTCGCCGCGGGACACTTCGTGATCAGCGCTGCACTTGCGCAGGCTCCTCCGGCCGCCAATACGCCGCTCGCAAATAAACTGGCCGTCCAGCTTTCCGAGGACGAGTGCGTGCAATTCGCGCGCTCCATGGAAGCAGCCGTCAAGCAAGGCGATTTGAAGGCGTTCGACCGGCTCGTCGACTGGAACGCCATGCTCAACAAGGCCACCGATTCGCTCGGATTCTCTCCGCAGAACCGCGCCGGCTTCCACCGCGGCGTCCTCGACAGCGTGACTTCGGAGAAGGGCTTTGCCGCCCAGATCGCCGGGCATGTCGCCCGCGGCGGGAGCTACAAGTTTCTCCACGTGCGCGAGCGCAACGGGCAGCCCACCGTGCTGCTGCGCCTGGTCTCCGACGCGGGCCTGAATTATCACGAATGGCTCCTCACGAAGGTCGGCGGCAACGTGTTGGCCTCCGACATCTACATCTACATCTCTGGAGAGCTGCTGAGCGATACGCTTCGCCGCTCGGCGCTGCCTGTGGCCAAGGAGCTCTCCAAAACGTTCATCGAGCGGCTCACGGTGGCCGAATCGGAGTACGTCAAGCACTTCGACGAACTTGCCAAGATGATGGAGCATGTGCAAGCAGGCAACCACGCCGAAGCTCTCGAGACCTACGCCCGGCTGCCCGAAGTGCTGCGGCGTGAAAAGGGAGCGCTCCTCGTCCGGTACCAGGCGGCAGCCAACATCGGCGAAGCCGAGCTCTTAAAGGTCGTCGAAGACTTTCGCGGTTACCATCCCGATGATGTGTGCATGGACTTTCTGCTGATCGATTACCACGTGCTGCGCCAGGAGCATGACCAGGCGCTCGCGGCGATCGACCGGCTCGACGCATCGGTCGGCGGCGACCCGCACCTCAACTTGCTGCGCGCCGATACGGTCTACCGCCAAGGCGACAAAGCCAAGGCCTTCGAGCTGGTGCGCACGGCCAACGCGGCCGACCCGGAGGCCATCGATCCGTACTGGTCGCTTCTGGGCCTTACCGTACTGGAAAAAGACCACGACAAGACGCTGGCCGCGCTAAATGGCATCGAATCGCGCTTCGGCGTCGACTTAAGCGGCGTGGCCCAGGCCCCCGAATACGAAGAATTCCGCGAATCGCCCCAAGGCCAGGAGTGGACCCGCGCGCACGCACAGCCCGCCATTCAGGCGAATCAATGACTCGCCTTGAATTTCGCCCCAGCGAATTTTTTTCTTTTTTCTGGTGGGGCGAAATTCGGCGAATTTCGCCCCACCGCGCCCGCGCAAGTCGTTTGACTGTAGCGGGTTGGAATGTGGCGGTGAGGCGAAATTGACTGAATTTCGCCTCGGGGGGGTGACAAAATCCCCCCGAGGTGAGGCGAAATTCGTCAGCAACTTTGCGGCTGGCGCATCAGTTGTCCAAAACTCCCCACACCTACTTTTGGACACCTGATGTCGCTTTGGCATAGATGCGCAAAATTCGCTGGCGTGGGTATTGCGCACCTGTAGCGATTTGGACACACCGAGCATCGATCTCCCCTTCGGCAGGCTCAGGTCGGGCGGTAGGCGCGCACCCTTAGCGCAGGGCGGAAGTGCACAGTCGACTGACAAGACGGGCATGCAATCGCCTCCCATCTGGCTAATCGCTAACCGCTAATAGCTGACAGCTTTTCGTTGAAATTTTCAAAGAGCAAACCGCGATGTGCAGATCGCGGCTGTGTACCGAGCGTGGACGCATTATATCGCACTAAGTGTACACTTGTCTATATACTTTTCGGCCAGGGCGAGAAAAACGTGTGGCTGAGGCCCATGCCCCAACCACCCGCGGAAATGAGCGCGGCGCTGGGTGCGGCGACGCTAAGCACAAACCGGTTCGCCGGAAAGTCGTGAGGGCGACTTAGCTACGTCCTCCTGATTTGGCTCATGCAGAGGCGCGGAGGACGCTGAAAGGCGGGTGAGACGCATCGCGCCCGTTGGCGCGCATGCAGGATAAGATATCGTTTGATGCTTCTGGAACGTGGCGTATTTGTTGATATACGCGGGTTCGCGGGTTAAGTTGTAGGCTGGTGATGGATGACAGGCGGCAAATTGTGGTCCTGAATCGCAGGTTTAGTCCATGTGGACAAATCGCTTAGTTCAATGCGCAGTTCTCCTTTCTTTATTGGGTTTAGTCGGTGCGGAAACTCGTGCGGAGCCGATGTTGCTGATGGAGATTCATCAGATTGGCGGACGTGGTAATCTCAGTTACTTGGGCGAACCGATTTACTTGGCGTTCGTGACGGAGCCTGCTCCGGCTAGTAGCTCGGCTGATCAGGCAATACTCGACGGCCGGTACGACAGCAGCCATGTTGGAATGACATTTTCCGCCGCTCCGGACGTTGTGCATGAAATGGAGTTCAATTTGCGCCAGCCTACCGGGTCGTTCTGGTTGGATGGGTTGGCGCGTACACCAGTTCCACACCGCCCAGATGACTTGTGGCAAATGGGATTGATCGTTGATATTTCTGTCAACCAACTCGTCCCCCGGCTTGGCTACGGGCTCGCTGGGTATGATCTCACCAGCGTTACTCAGACGATCGATCGGCTCGAATACCGCACGACTGGCATCAATGCATATGTTGCCGAGCAAGAGCAGACAATTCGTATCTACGGCCAACTCATACCGGAACCATCGTCGATCGCGTTGCTGATCCTTCTTCATGGCTACGTTTTTGCTCTTCGCCACGTTAGAACGGCTAGGTGAGTTACTACCGCTGTTGTAAAGGATTCGGTTATTTACGTGGCAGATGGAAGTATCAAGAATCACGCCGAGGCGCAGAGGACGCTGAGGCTCCGCGTACGCTGCGCCTCTCCGTGAGACTCTTGCCTTCTTTGAAACTTTGAAAGATGGGCGCAAATTCAGAACAGGTTTAATGTCATGGATACAACAGAAATGGATCGTCGCAGGTTTTTAGAGCGG
>DASXWB010000097.1:0-3360 GCA_036503915.1 Lacipirellulaceae bacterium
CGAAGGGCCTTCGCCGCTGCGCGGAGATCCCTTTTCATGAGCAGCTTACTGAAACATCGGCAGACGCGGCTCGTCGCCGGGAGGCACGGCTCCCAGATGCTCATAGGCTTTTGCCGTGAGCTTGCGCCCGCGCGGCGTGCGAACCACGAGCTCGGAGCGCAGCAGGAACGGCTCGACCTCGTCCACAAGCGTGTCCAGGGCCGCATTCATCGTGTGGGCCACCGCTTCGACGCCCGCAGGGCCGCCGTGAAAAACCCGCCGCAGCGTTTCGAGGTATTTGCGGTCCTGCGGGTCGAGGCCGAGATGGTCGATGCCCAGCATGGCGAAGGCTGCTTCCGCCACCTCGAGCGTCACCTTGCCGCTGGCTTTGCTCGTGGCATAGTCGCGGACCCAGCGCAGGCGATTGTTGGCGATGCGCGGTGTGCCCCGGCTGCAATGGGCGATTTTTTCGGCGGCCGCTTCCTCGACCTCGACGCGCAGCTTGACCGCGTTGCGGCGTACGATTTCCGCGAGCTCCTCTTCGCTATAAAACTCCAAATGCTCCCGGGTCTGAAATCGGTCGCGCAAGGGGGCCGAAAGGAGACCGCTTCGCGTCGTGGCGCCGATCACGGTGAAAGGGCGCAGTTTCATATTCACGGTTCGAGCGCCCGCGCCTTCGCCGAGAACGATATCAACCCGAAAGTCCTCCATCGCCGGGTACATGAATTCCTCGACCGCCTTGGGCAGCCGGTGGATTTCGTCGATGAACAGGACCGAGCCTTCCTCGGCGTTGGTCAGGTACGGGAGCAAATCTTTCGGCGCGGCGAGCGCGGCGCCGCTCGCGATTTGCAGCGCCACGCCCAGGTCGCGCGGAATGCAGGTGGCGAATGTCGTCTTGCCCAAACCGGGGGGGCCATCGAGCAGGATGTGCCCGAGCGGTTCGCCGCGCTTGCGAGCGGCGTCCACGGCAATGGCCAGCCGTTCGGCCACCTTGCGCTGCCCTACCATTTCGTGCATATGCCGCGGACGCAGGGCGATCTCGTCGTCACGCAGCTTGGCCAGCTCCTCGCGCGCCAAACCAGATGGTTTAGTGTGCTCCAGACTATCGGCGGACAGGATCGGTTCGCGGGGCATAACGCGACTATAACCGATGCCTTAAGATCGAGAAAACGCCAAGCCGCACGTAGGCGAGTCTTTCCGATCGCAGATTCGCCGTGGCGAAGACTCGCACATCCGCGTCTCGGACGGGCGCGGCTACGCGAACTACGACACAAGCTGGCGCTCTCGCTGGCGGAGCCGCACCGGAACGCGGCCCTGCTGATCGACCTGCTCCAAGAAGTTCGCCAAAGCGGCGTAATAGGCAGGCGGGGGCGTGTCGTTGTGCCCGCCATAGGGCACTTCATGGAAGTGCTTGGTTCGGCCAGGAGCGGCGTCGAAAAGCCGCCGGCCCAACTCCATCGGGACAATGTCGTCGCCCGTCCCGTGGCATTGAAATACCGGGCCATGATAGTTCTTGATGCGTCGCACCGAGTTGTAGCGGTTCGACATCACCAGTCGCACCGGCAGCCATGGGTACAAGTGCGCGGCCGCGTCGGTCATCTTCGAAAACGTGTTCTCGAGCACCAGGGCCCTGGCCCCTTGCTCGGCCGCGAGAGCAACAGCAACGGCGCCGCCAAGCGACCGGCCCACAAGGACGATATCGCTTGTTTCTACGCTCTCGCGCTCGGCAAGCCAACGCTGAGCCGCCATGCCGTCGGCAATGCATCCGCGCTCGTGCGGCTTGCCACGGCTGCGGCCGTACCCGCGGTAGTCGTACACGAAAACGGTGGCCGCCAAATACGATTGCAATCTGAAGACGAGATTGGCCTGGTCGGCCACGTGCTCACCGTTGCCGTGACAGTACAGGACCAGCCGCCGCGCGTCCGGATTGGGAACATACCAGCCGTGCAGCTTCGTGTTGTCGGCCGACCGAAACCATACATTTTGTGGGCGCAGCCAGCGCGGTCTCCAGTCGCCACGCTCGCGCGACGGGCGGGGGTAGACAAGGGAACGTTCTATCAACCGAATCAGCATAAGAAGGCGTTGGCGGCGATTCGCTATAGGCGGGACAAACAAATCGAACTGCTAGCGGAGGGACGAAAATCGTAACTAATTGCAATTCTGGTGTCGATGGGGAGGGATGGGGGGTATTTAATGATCCGGAAGGCGAGGAAAACACAGGATAGCTAGCAGTCGTGCAATAGGGAAGGCAAAAAAATGGCTGGCAGCGAATTTTGGCGTCCCCTCGGCAGCTGTTAAATCGTCAGCCGGCAGCGTGTCAAGGGATCAGTTTGGCCTGAGCCTTGGCCGCGTACGTCAAATGCACGGGTGGGGTCGGGGAGCGGATACCTAATAATACTAAATGTAGCTATCGACCGCGTGGAGCGTCAGTTGCCATTTTACCCAGGCGCTGCCTGTTTGTGCAGCCGGGCGGAAGTGTGCGGGCCTCCAAAACGCCGGAGTCGATCGTCCTAATTTGGAAAAGTGGCCTGGAAATCGCCATTTTGGGACGATTTAGCAAGCTAGGACGCTTTGTTTAGGAACTCGGCCAATTCGTCGTAGTACCAATCGGGGCACGGGCTGTTGTGGCCGAGTCCTGGAAAAGCAATCCAACGCTTTGTCTGACTGGGCGAGGCATCGAATAGCCGCTGTCCCAACTCGAGAGGGATCAATTGGTCGGCAGTGCCATGCGATTGAAATAGCGGCCCGCTATAGCGCTTGATGCGTGTGACGCAATCATATCGATTGTCCATGACCATCCGCACTGGCAGGAACCGGTAATGCAATTCCGCGATGTCGGGCATCGACGGAAAACCGTTTTCGAGAACCAGCGCGCTCGCACCGTGCTCAGCCGCTAGCGCCACGGCGACGCCTGCGCCAAGCGAGCGGCCCATAAGCACCACATCCCGCGGCTCAATCGCCATTCGATGGGCCAACCACAACTGGGCGGCGCATCCATCGGCGATGCAGCCGTCTTCACTTGGGCGGCCATCGCTGCGACCATAACCGCGGTAATCGAAGAGGAACACCGAAGCCTGAAACGTATCGCGCAGCCGAGTGGCCAGGTCGGCGTTAACGGCGATATGTTCGCCATTGCCGTGGCAATAGAGGATCGCGCGCTCAGGATCGGCATGCGGCATAAACCAGCCGTGCAGCTTCGTGCCGTCGGCCGAGTCGAACCACACCTCTTCGTGGCCAAGGCCAACCGGATTCCAATTGCCGAGCGAAAGCGGCGGCGCCGGGTAGACCAGCCATCGTTCGAGCAGCATCATCGCTAGCACCACGATCAAATAGCCGATCACTACGGGGCGCAGGATTCGCCATGTAGGCCCAATGAAGCGC
>DASXWB010000098.1:0-5251 GCA_036503915.1 Lacipirellulaceae bacterium
GCCGTACACAAAACGAATCCACTGGCTCCGACGGAAATCTTCAAGCACGTTGAAGATGGGCCCGAATTCCACGTGCCGAGAAAATTCACGTCGGATGGTCATGGGCATATCAGAATTCCGCAGCCGTTCAAGTTGACGGAACCAATTGAAGCCAAAACGGGAAATACGCTCGTTGATCGGACGATCAAACCGCTGGACTTCGAGATCACGAAGTTCATGGTGATTGAGCTACTCGTGGCGATCTTGATGTGCCTGTTTTTTATCGCCCTTGCCAAGTCGATTCGGGGCGGACGTCTGCCGCGCGGCCGCTTCGGCAACATGCTCGAAGCCATGCTCCTGTTCTTCCGCGACAATATCGCCCGGCCGTACATTGGCGGCCATGACGCCGACCGCTTTGTGCCGTTCTTGTGGACGCTGTTCTTTTTCCTTTTGGGCTGCAACCTGTTCGGAATGATTCCCTGGATGGGAACGCCCACGAGCGCTTTGGCAACCACCGCGACCCTCGCGTTTATCACGTTTATCGTTGTGATTGGCGCTGGCATGAAGAAACTGGGCCCCGCCGGCTTTTGGAAAGCCCAGGTTCCTCATCTGGATTTATCCTTGGAAATCGGCGGCATCAACTTCGAGCCGGTGCTAAAAATTTTCTTGATTCCCATGATCTTCGCGATCGAAGTTCTGGGCCTGATTATTAAGCACTGCGTCTTGGCCGTGCGGTTGCTGGCTAATATGATGGCGGGCCACGTCGTGCTGGCCGTGATCCTGGCGTTTATCGCCGCCAGCGCCCAATCACTGATGTGGTGGGCAGTGATGCCCGCCAGCGTGTTCGGGGCAACGGCGCTCAGCATATTGGAGCTCTTCGTGGCGTTCCTGCATGCGTATATTTTCACGTTCCTGGCCGCGCTGTTCATCGGCATGGCCGTTCATCCGCATTAACAAGCAATTTCTACCAAAAGCAAACTTCGAACTAAATGGAGAAAGGACGAATTAGCAATGCTTAAACTTTGCAAACTGGCCATGGTGTGCTTGGCGCTCGGGTTGATGGCTTCACCTGCTTTCGCACAGGTAACCGAGGCGGAGGAGGAACTGACGGCCGCCGATCGTGCAGCCAATACGCGGACGGCTATCCCCGGGGGGTTCATGAACCTCGGCGCGGCAGTCGGCGCCGGCTTGGTGATTCTTGGGGCCGGGCTCGGCATCGGACGCATCGGCGGACAGGCTGTGGAAGGCATGTCGCGCCAGCCGGAGGTGGCGGGCAATATTCAAACCGCGATGATCATCTCCGCGGC
The DNA here is from genome assembly GCA_036503915.1 of Lacipirellulaceae bacterium. Lineage (GTDB taxonomy): Bacteria > Planctomycetota > Planctomycetia > Pirellulales > Lacipirellulaceae > JABDGM01. The sequence goes on from DASXWB010000098.1 coordinate 1,287, forward strand.
GTTGATTGAAGGCGCCACATTCTTCGCCTTGATTGTTTGCATGTTGTTCAACTCGCCGCTGTAGTCGGCGCTTCGCAAGAGAGAGCTAGAAATGACAAGCTCGATTCGAAGATTGGCGCCGTGCGTGATCGTTGCCGCTGCGCTGTTTGCCGTAGCATGCTGTGCTCCGACCGGCCTGGCCCAGGAAGCCACGCATACCGAGGCCACGGAGGCTGAGCACAGCGAGCACGCGGCCGAACGCGCAGGCGGAGGTGGGCCGAATCCGCTCGCCGTCGATCCCGACCTGGCTATCTGGACGGCGCTGGTGTTCTTGTTGTTGCTTGGCATTTTGAGCTATTTCGCCTGGCCACAGATTGCCGCGGCGGTGGATGAGCGCGAGCGGCGGATTGCTGACAATATCAAGGCGGCCGAAGCCAGGCACGAGGACGCCAAGCGCCTGCTGGCGGAGCACGAAGCGAAGCTGGCGGCGACCGCGGGCGAAGTTCGAGCGCTATTGGAAGAGGCCCGGCGTGATGCCGAGCACACACGCCGCAGCATCGCCGCCAAGGGCGATCAAGACGCCAAGGCGGCGCTGGACCGTGCGCTGCGCGAAATCGACCGGGCCAAGGACGGCGCGATCCACGAGCTGGCGATCACGAGCGCCAACGTGGCGATCGAGCTGGCGCGCAAGGTGGTTCGCGAAAAACTATCACCGGACGAGCAGAACAAGCTCGTTCGCGAGGCTCTGGGCAAACTCACCACCGCCACGCCAAGCGAGAACTAGTAGGTCAGGCTTTCCAGCCTGACGTATTTTCGAATTTTGAGAATGATTGGAGTCAGCCTGGAAAGGCTGACGGTACGTGAAACTCGACCGCGAAAAACCGAAGCATGAGACCGTGATGGACGTCACGGCCGAGCGGATTTCGCGCGTCTACGCTATCGCATTCATGGAAGTGGCGGCAAAAACGGCTGGCGCGGCATCTCTGGTTGACGAGCTCGGCTCGCTGGTGACCGAAGTGCTGGACCGCTTTCCGCGGTTTGAAGAGACACTCCGCTCCGCACTGGTGCAGCCGGAAGAAAAAGAGCAGATGCTCGACCGCCTTTTCGGAAAGCGCGCTTCCAACGAGGTGGTTAACTTTCTGAAAGTACTATCGCGTCACGGTAGGCTCGAATTGTTGCGGCCGATCGCGCGCACGCTCAAGCAATTGCACGCCGAACGAAGCGGGCAAAAGGAAGTCGAGGTGCGCGTCGCCATTCCGCTCGACGACGCGGTGCGGACGGAGATACAAAACACGCTGCGCAAAACGCTTAAAGTCGAGCCTGTGATTCGCGTCGTTGTGGACCCCTCGCTCTTGGCCGGCATGATCATTCGCGTCGGTGACCGCGTGTACGACAGCTCAACGAGCACGCAGCTGGAGCACGCCCGCCGGCAAATGATCGATCGTGTAGTTGAAAAAATAGAAACGCAACCCGAACGGTTTGTCGTCGCTACGGCTTGAGAAAGATGAAGGATGAAGCATGAGGGATAACAGATCATGGGATGTATCGGAGCGGGTGACCACTCATCCCTCATCCTTCATCTCTCATCGCATCGTCCTTTGCGCCTTGGCGCCTTTGCGTGAGACCTTATTAGTCGGAGCTATTCGATGAAGTTCAAAAGCGACGAGATAGCCTCTGTCATTCAGCAGGAAATTGAGCATTTCGCCTCGCAGATCGACGTGCGTGAGGTCGGCCGCGTACTGGAAGTTGGCGACGGCATCGCCCGCGTCTATGGCCTGTCGGGCGTCATGGCCCAGGAAATGGTCGAATTCCAAAATGGCACGATCGGCTTGGCTTTCAACCTGGAAGAAAACTCGGTTGGCATCATCATCCTCGGCGACTACCTCAATATCCAGGAAGGCGAGGAGGTGCGCAGCACGGGTCGGCTCTTGAGCGTGCCTGTGGGCGACGAGTTGTTGGGTCGCGTGGTAGATCCGCTTGGCAATCCGCTCGACGGGAAAGGACCGATCATCACCAAGCAGCGCCGTCCCGTGGAAATCATCGCGCCCGGCGTGGCCGAGCGGCAGCCCGTGAGCGAGCCGCTGCAGACGGGCCTCAAGGCCATCGACTCGATGACGCCAATCGGCCGCGGCCAGCGCGAGCTGATTATCGGCGACCGCAAGACTGGCAAGACGGCCATCGGCATTGACACGATCATCAACCAGCGCGATTCCGGCGTGAGATGCTTTTATGTGGCGATCGGCCAGAAGGAATCGACCGTCGCCGGCGTCATCGAACGGCTGCGCGAAACCGGCGCTATGGATTACACGACGGTGATCCTCTCCGGCGCAAGCTCGCCGGCGCCGCTGCAATACGTGGCCCCGTACTCAGGCACGTCGATGGCCGAGTTCTACATGTTCGGTGGCCAGCACGCGCTCATTGTATACGATGACTTGAGCAAGCAGGCCGTGGCGTATCGCCAGTTGTCACTCTTGTTGCGGCGCCCGCCGGGCCGCGAGGCCTATCCGGGCGACGTTTTCTATTGCCACAGCCGGCTGTTGGAGCGGAGTGCCAAGCTCTCCGACGAACTCGGCGCCGGCTCGCTCACGTCGCTGCCGATTATCGAAACTCTTGAAGGCGAAGTCTCGGCGTATATTCCGACAAACGTCATTTCCATTACCGACGGGCAGATCTACCTGCAGCCGGACTTGTTCTTTTCGGGCGTACGGCCGGCCATGAACCCGGGCATTTCAGTGTCGCGCGTGGGCGGAGCGGCACAAGTCAAAGCAATGAAGAAAGTCGCCGGCGGTTTGCGGCTCGACTTGGCCGCGTTCCGCGAGCTGGAGGCATTCGCGCAGCTCGGTACCGAGCTTGACGCGGCCACGCAGGCCCGGCTCGACCGCGGCTACCGCATGGTCGAGATTCTCAAGCAAGGCCAATACCAGCCGATGCACGTTGTGGATCAGATTCTCGTGATCTATGCCGGCACGCGCGGCCACTTGGACAAGATTCCAAATACCGAAGTACAAGCGTGGGAACGGCAGTTCCTCACGTTCATTCACAACCAGAAGCCGGAGATCTGGGAAGAGCTCGACTCGAAGAAAGAACTCAGCGACGAAATGGTTCGTAAGATTGAGCCCGCGATCAAAGAATTTCAAGCGCAATACGCTTCGGGCGAAGCGGCGGCTGCCGAAGAACGAGAGCGCGAGCGAGAAGCAGTCACGGTGTGAGCTTCGGCAATCTGAACCCTGCACCCCGAACCCTGAACCCTCTCGATGGCCAACCCGCGCGTCCTCGATAAACGCCGCCGCTCGATCCGTAACATCCGCAAGATCACGCGGACGATGGAGCTAATCGCCACCGCGCGGTTCAAAAAGGCGATGGATCGCGCCTCGGCGGCGACGGCGTACACCAACCGAATGACGAAGCTGGTGCAGGATCTGCTCGCCAGCGGCCTGGAGGTGAGTCATCCGCTGTTGGACGAGCGCGAATCGGTACGCAATGCGACGCTGCTGGTGCTTACGGCCAATCGCGGCCTGTGCGGCGGCTTCAACGGCAACGTGCAGCGAGCCGGCTTCCACCGCTGGCTGGAGCTGCAGCAGTCGGTGCCGAATTGCCGGCTGGAGATCGCCGGCAAGCGCGGCATCGCGGCCTTCAAGTTTCGCGGCATCAAGGCCGACGTGACGTACACGCACTTCGAGGACCGGCCCGCGTTCGACGAAGTCGACGTCATCGCCAGCCGCTATCTCGACGAGTATGTTACCGGCCGGCTTGACCGGCTCGATGTTACCTACACGAAATTCGTCAGCGTCGCGCGGCAGCACGTTACTATCGAGACGCTGTTGCCTCTGTCGGCGATTGGCGGGCCGGCCGATGCGGCTGGCACTGGTGGAGCCAGTGGCACGCAAGCGCAAGCTGCTGGGGGAGCGAGCGGTCGCCGCGCAATCTACGAATTCCTCCCATCGCCCGAAAGCATTTTGGAAGAGGTTGTGCCGGCCAGCTTCAAG
>DASXWB010000099.1:0-4260 GCA_036503915.1 Lacipirellulaceae bacterium
GCGAATGCTCTTTGAGCAACGCAAAAAATCGGCCAACTAAATTCGGCCATCACGCGGCGTATTAACGTGAACATAAACCTTGCTCGCTCGACTCACAATAAACTGTGTCAAAAAAACAAGATTTCACGGGTTTGCTATGCAGAGTTCGGTGGATAACTATACTCTGCTTCCTCTGCGACCTTCTGTTCAAAACCCTCCTCGAATGAAGTATTTTGTCCGCCGCCGGATTCGCAACACGAGCATCATGCTGATCGCGCTGGCGATTGTGTGGCTCATTGTGCGACTGCAAGAGCGGACGCTCGGTTGGCCGACGTTCACAACGGGCTACTTGCTGTTGGCGGCGGTTTTGTTTCTTGCGCTATACAACGTTCGCAAGAAGCTGCCCTTCTTGCCATTGGGCAGCTCGGCGGCTTGGCTGCAGTGGCATCTGTATGTCGGCATGGGAAGCGCGGGCCTGCTGGCGCTTCACGCTGGCCCGGCGTGGCCGAACGGGGCGCTGGAGACTGCGCTGGCAATGGTTTATTTGCTGACGTTCGCCAGCGGTCTCGCCGGCCTGTATCTCACGCGATCGATTCCTCGCCAACTGGCCCGCGTGGGCGAGGAAGTAATTTACGAGCGAATCCCTGCATTCCGCCGGCAAGTTGCCCTTGAGGTCAATGAAACCGTGCTCAGCGCAGTTTCGGCCTCCGGCGCGACGACGCTCGCCGACTTCTATACCGCGCGGCTGTACGACTTCATTCACAGGCCGCGCGGGGTGTCGTATCTCGCGTGGCCGACGTCGGCCCTCCGCCGCGCACGGATGCGCGAGATGCAGGATGTTCGGCGGTATTTGTCCGACCACGAGCAGGCGGCTTGCGAGCGGCTCTTCGCCCTGGTGCGTCGCAAGGACGATCTGGACTATCACGAGGCGCGGCAGAAGCTGCTTAAGCTGTGGCTGATTGCGCACATCGCGCTCACTTGCGCCCTCGTGCTGCTGGCCTTGTTGCACGGGCTGGTGGTCCATGCGTTTCATGGGGGTGCTGCGTGAGACGACCACGCCCCGATTATTCCAGTCGCAATTACGAGCGCCCGAACCAAGCGTGGGTTTGCGGTCTGGCCGGTGACGGAGAGGCGTGCCCAGCGGGTCCAACCGCGGGCGGCCACTGCCCCGCCCTTACGGAATGCGCGCCTGTGCGAGAAGACGATCGCTGGCGATGCAACCGTTCGGAATTGCGCGGTGGAATATGCGACCAAGGCCCGACGCCTGAGGGCGGCTGCATCCGGATGAATCATTGCCGCCCCGTGCGCAGCCTACGCGCCGTGCGTGGACGATTTGTAATTTGCACGGCTTTGCTGGTTCTGGGTGGGATGTTAATTCCTTTGAGCGCCGATTGGCGCAATAAAGCGATTGCCCCGGGGCCGCTGGCGTCGCCGCACGCACAGCTTTTCGACAGCGGACGCGATGTCGCGAAGTGTTCGTCATGTCATGCCGCCGCTGGCGAAAGCGCCATCGAATGGACGGCCGCGCTCGTAAATGTACACGGCACGCGGGCGGCACAATCGCAACTGTGCCTCGATTGTCACGACAAAACGATTCGGCCCGAAGTGGCCCTCACCGCGCACAATCTGCCGCCCAAGTTGCTGCTGAAGCTCACCGGTGCGCGGTCTCGCTCGGATCGCGGCGCCTTGGCGAGCGTCGTCAAGGCGGCATTGTCTCCGGGAAATGAGCTGGCTTGCGCCGCTTGCCATCGCGAGCATCATGGGGCGAAATTTGATCTTACCGCGATGGACAACGGGGCCTGTCAGGCATGCCACCAGCAGCGGTACGAGAGTTTTGCCACGGACCATCCGAATTTTAGTTCCTGGCCTCACGAGCGGCGAACTCGCATCAGGTTCAGTCATGCTTCGCATCGCACCCGCCATTTCGCAGACAAGAAAGTTGCGTTTGAATGCCGGAATTGTCACGTTGAGGACGCGGCCGGCGATGTCCAACTCACACTTAGTTACGAAACGGCGTGTGCCGCGTGTCACGACGAGAAGATTGCCACGAGCGTCGCCCAGGGCATCCCGATGTTTGCCTTGCCGACGCTCGACGTGGATGCGCTTCGAGACGCCGGGCACGACATCGGCCCCTGGCCGGAAAAGGCGAGCGGAGATTTCGACGGCCGGCTGCCGCCCGCAATGAAGCTGCTGTTGGCGAGCGACCCGGCCGCCGCGCGGGCCATAATCGCGCTCGGCGACGATTTTGACTTCTTCGACGTCGATCCGGACGATCCCGAGCAGCTCGCCGCATGCGCGACGCTTGCCGGCGCGGTCAAGCAGTTGATGCTCGATCTCGGCAGCACGGGAACGGAAACTGTGCGCGATCGATTGACGGCGGCGCTTGGCGGCAATGTGACGCCCGCGTCGGTCGCCGCGCTGACGGCCGGATTATCTAACGACACGCTGCGAGGCGCGGCCGACTGGGTGCAGGATGATAATCGGGAGACTGCGGCGCAATTGGGTGGCATGCTCTCGCCGCGCAGCGGCGTGAGCATGTTAGAAAAACGCACTAGCATGCCTGCGCCGCGGAGCGGCGAAGGCATGCCACCCGATCCGACGAGCACCAATTTCGGGCCATCGGGAACGTGGTTCCGCGACGATGCGACGCTTTCGATTCGCTACCGCCCGGCAGCACATGCCGATCCCGTGCTTGTGAACTGGCTGCAGCTTGTGACGCGATCCGATTTGCCAGCCCAGCCAATTCGAGATGCCGTGTTCAAGGAACTGGCCGACCCGGCGGCGCCGGGCCTGTGCGTGTCGTGTCACAGCGTGGAACAGATTCCCGGCCGCGCGCTAACCGTAAATTGGCGCTCCTACGACCGCCGTTCCGAATCGCGGCCGTTTACGAGATTCTCACACGGACCGCATCTGGTGCTGCCGCAGTTGGCCGACTGCACCGAGTGCCACGCGATCGTCAATGCCGCGGAGTGGGGCGCCTCCTACATCGAGCTGGACCCGCACCAACACGTCAAAGAATTCAAAATGATGCCGAGGCGCGGGTGCGCCGAATGCCACACGCCGACGGCGGCCGGCGACCGCTGCCATTCATGCCACAACTATCACATCGGCGCGCCGGGCGGTTCGCTGATGGGCCGGGCTGCAGCCGTTGGCGGCCGCGTGTATTGACATTGTATATACCGCGACGTATATTCAGTAGATAGACGGGAGATGCGCCCATGCCCTCTGAAACAAAGCCACGCCCAGTACGTGGCACAACCGTGAATCTTCGATTGCAGGCCACGGCCAGAGAACTGATCGACCGCGCCGCTGCGGCGAGCGGAAAAACCCGCACCGAGTTCATGGTGGAAGCCGCGCGACGGGAAGCGGAAGCTGTGTTGCTGGACCGGTGCTTCTTTGGATTGGACCACAAGTCATTCGCCGCGTTCGCCCAGGCATTGAACCGGCCGCCCGGCGCCAATCCGCGATTGAGGCGTCTTTTGCGTACATCGGCGCCGTGGGGCTAAACATGCCGTGGCACGAACGAAGCGCGAATCCGACACACTGCGGCCGCCTGAACCGATATCGGACACTCACGAATTCAGCAGCTTCGACAGCGGAGAAGCGACCCTCGACGACTGGCTGCGCCGCCGCGCACTGCGGAACGAGGCCAGCGGCGGATCAAGGACCTATGTCGTTTGCCCCGGCGCAAAGAATCGAGTCGTGGGCTTTTATTCCCTAGCTGCGGGCGCCGTGGCGCGGGCCGAGGCCGCAGGGCGCGTGCGACGCAATATGCCGGATCCGGTTCCGGTAATGGTCCTTGGTCGGCTTGCCGTCGACCGTTCTTATCAAGGCCGCGGACTTGGCCGCGCCATGTTGCGCGACGCGATCCTGCGAACTATCCAGGCGGCGAATATCGTGGGCGTCCGCGCCATCCTTGTCCACGCCGTTTCAGAAGAGGCGCGAGAATTCTATGAACGCTGCGGCTTTCATCCTTCGCCTATCGACCCCATGACGCTCATGATTACTATTGACGAAGCGGAACGGGCGCTTTCGGGCAAGAAGTAAGTGATCCGTCACGCTCCTAGAACTTCCAGCGGAATTCGGCGCGGGCGCCGCTGAGATCGTCGGCATTTTCCAGCCAGCCGTGCATGACGTCGAATCGCAGCAGATGTGCGTGGGAGACGGGGACCTGGTAGCGCATCGCGATGCCGTACTGATCGCCGGGCGCGTTGCGGAACGCCGGGTCGTCGAAGACCTGGAGCACCGCGGCCTCAAGGATCAGCTGGTGCCTGTATTCCG
>DASXWB010000100.1:0-2615 GCA_036503915.1 Lacipirellulaceae bacterium
CTTCATGCTCACGCGGTCGAGATAGTTTTTGGATGGCGTGCGGGATTCGACGATTACGCAGTTTTCCGCCAAGACGCTGATGATCCCACGTCGCTCGCCAGCCAGATCGCAGGGCCGTTTACGTCACCTGTTCTCACGAACGGGCTGGGGTATTGGGACGGTAAAATTTACGCCGAGACGAAGACTGGACCAATGGACAAAGCGGTCTACGAAGTCAATCTGGACGGCTCCGGATTCATGACGGCGCAAAGCGTTCCAACACAAGTGGCGTATGCGTTTCAGGGTGTCGCTTTAACGCTTGACGGCTCCGCAGGCTATTATGTCGCCGTGCAGCAAGACAGGATTGTGCGACAGGATTTGGAAGCGTTCGAGCCAATTCGTGAGACGACGATACTCGAGACCGATGACTTGTACCTTGCCGATATTGCACTCGACCAGCGCAATGGCAAAATCTATTGGTTTGCGGCGCTAAGTCCCACCGAGGACGGAGTCATTCAGCGCGCGAACTTTGACGGGACTGGTCTTGAGACGTTGGTGGATATTAATGACGGGCTGAATCCGGACTACGCGCCGGTCAATCTAGAATTGGATGTTGCCCGCGAAAAAATGTATTGGTCGAGTATCCAAGGTGATATTCGACGAGCGAACCTCGACGGCACGAACATCGAAGTGGTGATTCCAGAGGTCGGGTTTCACGGCTTTGCGCTAGTCATCGATCCGGTGCCCGAGCCGGCGGCATGGCTGCTCGCGCTTGGCGCGGGCGGGGCGCTTTGCTGCGCTCGATCGCGCCGTCGTTAGATATACCGCGCCTGCCGGCGTTACGTCTCGCAATCGCGCTCGTCGCGTCAGCAAGCACCTTTTCGTGCCGTTTGGCACGACGAGTGCTTAGTCTTTACTCCAAGGTCTTCCGCCGCGGCGGCACTACGCAGAGCTTGCCGGGCTTATCGGCGCCCCGCTGTAAACGCCGGTTTATAGGTCTCTGGCAAGCTACCGTGGCCGCATCGCGCCCACGTTGGACACGGGGCGAACACTTTTTTCAGTAAAGCTTTTTAATCGCGAAGGAGCACAAAAATGGAGTCCGCAGTACATCGACCGCTCTGGCTCTTGGCCATGATTGGGGCACTCTTTTTCACCGGGTGCGAGCCGCAGAAGGAGACGACGATTGAAGATCTGGAGGAGGCTACGGAGGAAGCGTCTGAGCAAAAGGAGGAAGCCAAAGAAGCTGAGCAAGAGCTGCAAAAAACGAAATCCGAGTTCGACGAAACCCAGCAGCGTGATGACTATGTGCAGGCCAAAGAGAAAGAGCTTGTCGAAATCGACATGCAGCTGCAGCAGCTCAAAGACAAGGCCAACCAGCTGCAAGGGCCCGATCAGCAGAACGCCCAAAGCAAGATCGACACTGTCCAGGCAAAGCGCGATGCCGCCAAAGAGCAGCTAGACGAGGTCCGCGACGCCGAGCCTGGCAATTGGAAGGACATGCAGGGCCCGATGGACAAGACATTCGCCGATTTGAAGCAGGCCGTCTCCGAGGCTCAGTCGAATCCGACGCAGCCCGCCCAGCCGCAAACGCCGGACGCCACGCAGACTGATTCGTCGTCGACCAACGAAACGGGTCAACCTCAGGCGGACCGATCCCAAGCCGGCCAACTTCCATCTCAGCAATGACTTTCCACGACGTGCGCCCTGGCACTTAATTTGCGTACTTCAGCACAAAGAAGTGGCAATGCGGGTCGCCGCCTGCGCCTTGGCGTCCGAAAGGCAACCTCAATTTCAACACTTGAACGCATTCCGTGATATTAGGAGACACGAAATATGTCGAGCACACAGCAACAATTAACTGGCAACTGGAACCAGCTCAAAGGCAAGCTCAAGGAGCGCTGGGGCCAGCTTACCGACGATGAGCTGCAAGCGGCCGAAGGCAATTACGATCACCTGGTCGGGCTGATTCAGCAGCGCACTGGCGAAGGCCGGCAGCAAGTGGAGCGGCTAGTGAACGAGTTCAACGAACAAACGGGCGGCGCACTGTCGAAGGTTGCCGATACGGCGCGCCAGTATGCCGATCAAGCGCGAGAAGCTGTGCGCGGAGCGACCGAACAGGTGCGCTACCAGGCCGGCGAGCGGTACCAGGACGCCCAGGAAATGGTGCGCCAGCAACCGGCCGAAGCAGTCGCCGTCGCGTTTGGGACGGGATTACTCGTGGGTCTTTTGATCGGCCTCATGGCCCGCTCGCGCGACTGAACGGACGATCTACTCGTAATGAAGTAAATGGCAGGGTCTACGTCATGGCCGAAGATGAAGCTGATGTAATTTGCCGGCGAATGTCTGAGCTGCGGCGCGAATTAACCGGAGGCGTTCGAGCGGTTAGCCGTGATGCCCGTGCGATGACCGATTGGACGCTCTACGTGCGGCGCTTTCCCTGGGCGACGGTCGCCATTGCGGCGGCCGCCGGTTTTGCGTTGATTCCGCGCAAAAAGGCCGTAATTTCGCCCGATCAGCAGGCGCTCGCCGAAATGGTGCGCAAAAAGCAGTTGCGGCTCAACGTCGATCACAAGGCCGAAAAGCAGCAAGGCATGATCGGATCACTGGTGGCGATGGCCGCGGCATGGGCGGCCAAA
>DASXWB010000101.1:0-2685 GCA_036503915.1 Lacipirellulaceae bacterium
AAGTAAACGCGACTTCCGCACTGCGCTTGACTTGCCGTCTTTCATCTTGCCGTGCGCTCCACCTTAACCATGCCTTGGAACCGTGCAAAAAGGAGTACGAATTCATGCCGTCGACGGCGGACAAGTGGCGCTTTCTAGCAGCTAACGATGCAGCTCTGGTACTCGCGGATGTCGCCAAGGCTGGGCGTCAGAAAAATGCTCGCACTCGAATTCTCGACTTGAAGGTCGACTACGTTGACTGTCCGTTGGGGCTGCAGAACTCGTGTCCCTCCTTTACATGGCGAATGGAATCCGAGCAACGAAATATTCGGCAGACCGCCTATCGGATTTGTGTGGCGACGAACGAGGAAGCGCTCAGGGAAGGCAAGGCCGACCTTTGGGACAGCGGTAAAGTCAGCTCGTGCGAGTCCCTCGATATCGCGTATCAAGGGCAGGCTCTGAAATCACGGCAACGCTGCTGGTGGCGCGTCCATGTTTGGGATCAAGACGGACGCGAATGCGAGGCCAGCCCTTGCGCTTGGTGGGAGATGGGCCTGTTGTCCGCGCAGGATTGGACGGCGCAATGGATCGCCGCGGATGACGCGACGGCGCAGGCGGACCGGGCCACCGCGCTGAATTGGATGTGGGGCTCTGCAGCGGAAGATCGTGGCGAAGAGCTGCGCTGCTTTCGAGCGACGATCGATTTGCCTGCAGCGACGCGCGGCGGCGTGATCTTTACGGCCCCTAGCAGCTTCGAGACGGTGACGCGGATCTGGCTGGATGGGGCGCCCTTGACGGTCTTGTATCAAGGTCGAAATCTAACGCGCGAGAATCTGCCCGTGGGGCCGCTGGCGCCCGGCAAGCATCTGCTCGCCGTCGAGGTACGACGTAGAAATCCCAAGCCCGAGGCGTGGAGCAAACCGCGCTCCGCCGGCATCGCATTGTTTGCACGGTTTGACGGCGAGCCCGGGCCGGCAGTGCGCTTCGTAAGCGGAGCTGCGTGGCGCACCAGTATCAATCCCGGCGCGAATTGGCAGCAGAGCGAACACGATGATGCGTCGAGATGGACCGCGGTCGCGATCTCCCCGGTCGAAAAAAGCATCCTCGTGGATCCAGCGATGCATCTGCGACGCGTATTTTCGACCGACAAGGCTGTGGTGAGTGCGCGTCTCTACGTCACTGCCATGGGCTGCTACGACGCGAGATTGAATGGTCAACGAGTCGGCGATGCGCTGCTGACGCCCGAGATCTCTCAGTACGACAAGCGGGTCTATTATCGAGCTTACGATGTCACCGGATTGGTCAAGCCCGGAGCAAATGCGTTAGGACTGACGGTCGGGGATGGTTGGTATGCAAGCCATCCGGGACGCTACGCATGGGGACCGCCGCCGCGTCGTGTGATCGCGCAGCTGGAATGCGCTCATGCGGATGGCAGCCGTCAAGTCATCGCCACCGGCCCCGATTGGCAAGTCGCGAGAAGTCCCATTCAGCAATCTGAGATCTGCCAAGGCGAAATCTACGACGCCCGCTCAGCTCACCTCAATTGGGACACCGTCGAGTTCAACAGCGCAAACTGGTCCGCGTCGCAGCTCGCGCCGGCGCCGGCTTGTCGGTTGGTTGGGCATGTGGAGCCGCCGATTCGCGCCATCGAGGTCTTGCAGCCGATATCCATTTCGCATCCGATCGACGGGGCACACGTTTTCGACGTCGGCCAGGACTTTGCCGGTCGATGCCGGCTGCACGTCAAGGGAAAGGCCGGCACTCGTATCGATCTGCGCTTCGCCAGCCGACTGAAGCCGTCGGGTGAGATCGATCAGTTCGTTCTCGTTGGCGGCAGAAGCGTTGATACGTACATTTTGCGAGGTGATGAGAACGGCGAAACGTTCGAGCCGCTCTTCACGTATCGCGGTTTTCGCTACGTTCAAGTCACGGGCTTGCCCGCGTCCCCGACGGTCGACATGCTCGAAGGCATCGTCATGCATAGCGATCTGCAGCCGACCGGCTGGATACGCAGCGATCATCCGTTGATCGGCCGACTCTGGCGCAACATCCTTTGGGCGCAACGCTCGAACATGGTGGGCATACCGACCGACTGCCCTGACAGAGCTGAGAGAATGGCGTATTTCGGCGACCACAGCGTCAAGTGGGACACATGCGCGTTCAATATGGACGTGGCGGCGTTGACGCGTCAGCAGCTCGACCATGCGCGCGATCGCCAATGCGACAATGGTCCGTTTCCACCAGTCACGCCGGCGCCGTCCGAGTTCTTGCTATTCCATCGCGCCGATGCGACGGCGGTGCCTGGGTGGTCTGACGGTGCGGTCATCTTGGCTTGGACCAACTGGCGCCGCTATGGTGATCGCCACATCATAGAACAGAACTGGGAGGCGATGAATCGCTATCTCAACTTCATTCTGGAACGCAACCCGGACTATCTGTGGCTCAACGGCCGTGGACCAGATCTTGGGGATTGGCTGGCTGTGGAAGAAAATCACTACTGGCGCCCGTATATCCCGCCAAGCACGCCGTTCGATTTGATAGCTACCGCGCTATGGGCCCACTGCGCTGACCTACTGGCGCAGATGGCGGACGCTTCTGGCCGGACCCAAGAGGCGTGGAGACTGCGCGAAGTCAGAGAGCGGGTTCGCAATGCGTTCATCGACCGATTCGTACAGGCAGACGGTGAGGTGGGCAACGGCAGTCAGA
>DASXWB010000102.1:0-3833 GCA_036503915.1 Lacipirellulaceae bacterium
CATCGGCCACCGGACGGCTGCGCTGGTCGATCGCGGCCAGGAAATCCAGCATGTGGCGCCGCGTGGCCGGGGCCGCGTTGAGCTCGATGTCGCGCTCCGTGAGATCTTCCGGATACTTGTCGCGTTCGAACAGGCATTCGAAATGAATCGGCTTCGCCGAGGCGCCCTGCGGAACGAAGTCGGCGCGCATCGTGCTGGCTTTGAGCGTACCCTTGTCGCCATAGATGAACAGCGCCCATGGATAATCCGGGTCCGTCGGCGTGCCCCAGGTGCGGTGGTTCCAGACGGCATCGAACCCATCATATTCGAACGTGGCCGTTTGCGTGTCGGAAATGTTCGACTTACCCTCCTTCTGCACGTAGATTCCGCCGCTGGAGCTGATGCGCTTCGGCCAGCCTAAGTTCAGCATCCAGCGCACGGTGTCGAACATGTGGACGCACATGTCGCCGACGATACCGTTGCCATATTCCACGAACGTTCGCCACCAGCGGCGATGCGGAATGCCATCGTACGGCCGCAACGGCGCCGGGCCGGTCCACATTTCATAGTCGAGAAAATCGGGCACCGGCTCTTCCGGCGGGTTGCCGTTGGCGCGCATGTGGAAGTAGCAGCACATTTCGACATGGCCAACCTTTCCCAACAGGCCGGCGTCGACGACCTGTTTTTTCGCATCGATCAGGTGCGGCGTGCTCTTGCGCTGCGTGCCGATCTGCACCACACGGTTGTGCTTGCGCGCGGCTGCCAGGATCGCTTCGCCTTCATGCACATCCACGCTGATGGGTTTTTGCAGATACACGTCGGCGCCGGCTTCAATTGCGGCGATGGCGTGCAATGCATGCCAATGATCCGGCGAGCCGACGAGCACGATGTCGAACTCGTGCTGCTTTAGCATTTCCCGGTAGTCGTTATACGTGGGCGGCTTGGCGCGCGATTTCTGCCGCTGGCTGGCAATTTCCACGGCACTTTTCAGCATGTTCTTATCAGGATCGCATATGGCGACGACTTCCACCGGGGCCACCTGGATCAATCGCCACAGATCGCTGGGACCGTACCAACCGGCGCCAATAAGTCCTACCCGGCGAGCCTTCCCATTGGCAATTTCGAATGCTGCCGCGCCCAGTGACGGGAGCGCGGCCAGCGCCGTACTCGCAGCGGCGGTTTGCATGAAGCGGCGGCGATTAATGTTAAACGTTGCGTCTGAATTAAGAATTGCTTTCTTCATGGATGTACTCCGCTTCATGGTTTTAACGGGAGTGCAGGTTCCAAGTCCTCGGCGAGCGGCCGATGGGGCACGATCTTCAGGCTGGCAAGATCGGAATGGTAGGCCCGTACGGCCTCGGCCGGTTCGGTCTGGCCATCGGCCAGCGCACGGAGCTGCTTGACAAACGACAGCTGATGCTCGGCGTTGTTGATCTTGCGGCCAAACAATGCGGCCCGCGCCCCGTGCTTTTTCGCGTCCCATAGCATATGGAAGGCGTCGAAGGTCGTTCCAGCCGAGCCGCCCAAGATGCCAACCACAAGCGAGCTGTCGTACGACACCAACTCCTCAAGTGCGGCCGGGCCGAAATACGGCATTTTCAAGAATAGCGGCCGGCCGCTCGCAGGAATGCCCGCCAGCAGCCGCGCAATGCTGTCGTTGACGTATCGGGGCACGTCGGCGGACGGAACGCTATTTGGCACATTCGGCGCAAACACTTCCAAAAAGTGACGAATGCCTTTCTTAAGCGACTCTTCCCGAAAATCGCGATAGGCCTGAAGCGTCTCTCGATCGAGCGTGGCATCGTTGTTGAGCGTTATCGAATAGAGTCCCAGGTCAACCGCCGGGCGTCCGTTCCCCGGGCGCCGACCGGCCTCAACTCCCGTTGCCTCGTCAAGTGTTGCCGTTCGGAATGGCAGCGACGGCTCCTCGCCATAGCGTGCGCCGCGGCCGGCCAGCCAGATATCGGTCGTGTCATTAGCCCGAATGGCCGGCGTGACCGGACTCTCTTCAAACAGCCGCTCACGCACAGAAAGCACATCGCTCGTGCTTACGCTCACGAGCATGATGTCGACAAGCTGCTGGTGGACGATTTCTCGAATCTGCTCGCGAAATTCCTGGATGCTGCGATAGCCGCAGGTTCCGCCGCAGGCCTTGCGCCGCGCGCCGGGAGCCGCGATGCCGAAAGCCATGTCGGCGTCCTTGGCGTCGGCGAGAATAAAATCGCCGACGCCCGAGTTCGCGGCGATGCGCGCCAGCTTTTCATCCAGAGTTTTTCGCACGACGGCCATGCCCAAATTGTGCGCACAGGAGCGCGCCCACGCAATGAGGGCCGTCAGCGACTTTTCAAAAGCGACTTGACGTAAATTACTCGATCGTCACCGGGTGCATAGAAATCTTTGAGGCGGGCCTCGGCGTCGAAGCCGCTTCGTTCGTAAAATGCCCGCGTCGGGGCGTATTGATTGCGGCCGGATGTGTCGATGTAGATCCGCTCGCCGCCGCGCGCCGCGACTTGTGACTCGACCACGTCCATCAGCATCCGGCCGACACTATGCCGCTGGAACTTCGGCTCGACGGCAATCCAGTACAGGTCGTAGCTGGCAGCCGTGCAAGGAATTGGCCCGTAACAGGCGTAGCCCGCAAGTGCTCCATCCAGTTCCGCAAAAACGAATTGGTATCCGCTCGCCGGCCCGTCGGATAAGCGGGCATCCACCAACTCCACCGCGATCGCGACCTCGTCGCGGGTGAAAAACCCAGTTCGCTCGACCAAGCCGCGCACAGTCTCGCAGTCCTGCGGCAAGACGTCGTGGCGCAATCGACATGGCAGACTTGCGGCCGCGCTTTCGGCTGATACCGGATCGTCTTTGGCAGCAACGGAGCGCGACATCATCCACCAAGTCGTCTACTATTTTACCGCCGCAGCGTTCTGTGCCTTTCGCGGCTCGGCGCGTCGACTCCGGCTTTTTCCCGTCCGTACCGCACTGGAAATCCCGGGCGACAGTGCATCATCCAATAAGCGAGCGAGCGCATCATCGAATTCGTAGCCGGCTCGCTCCATAGCGGCCATAAAACCGGCATTCGGCGATACGCAGGGATTGGAATTGACTTCCAAAATCCACGGCTGCCCATGCGCGTCGCAGCGAAAATCAATCCTTGCGTAGCCGCGCAAATCAAACAGACGCGAGCACTCCACGGCGAGTTCCTTGAGTCGATTAATAAGGAGCTGATCCGCGGGCGAAAAATCGAATCGCCGCGGCGTGTGATGAAATTCGAACGTGGAGGCGTCGCATTTGGCTTCGCGCCCGACGATGTGAGGCTTGCCGGGCGGCAGCGCAGAAAAATCGATCTCGGCGGGCGGCAGCACCTCGGGCTGGGAACCGAGAATCGACAAGTTAAACTCGCGCTTGCCGACGAATTGCTCCGCAAAAAAAGGCCGGCCGGTTTTGGTTTCGCATCGGCGAAGCGCACGCTTCACGGCCGCAAGATCGGCCGCTTCAATGATCGATTCGTCGCCCAGTTGGAAAGACGAATGCTCGAACACAGACTTAAGGATAAACTTCTCGCCACCCGCCGAGCCCGACCTTCGGTGGGGCATCTGACCGCTGGTGTGCACCCGGCCATCGGATGTAAGCCACGGCGGCGTCGGCAAACCGGCCCGGACGACCTGTTCCTTAACCCCAAGTTTGCTGGCTGTCGCCGCAAGCGCCTCGCTCGAGCAACCGGTATAAGGGATTTGCATCGTTTCCAGCAGCAGCGGAATAGCGGCCATCATGGCGTCGCTGCCGCCGAGCGATTCAACTCGATTGAACACCACATCGGGACGCGTCCGCAATAGACGACGGCGAACTGCCGCAAG
>DASXWB010000103.1:0-3692 GCA_036503915.1 Lacipirellulaceae bacterium
AGGAAGTGGGCCACGAAAAAGCCAGGGTCGAAGTTTCCGGCCATCATGCGCGGACCATAATTCGAAAGCGACCAGCTTCCAGCGGCACCCGACGCCACGGATTCCAGCACCGTTTCCAGATCGAGTCCCGCTTTGTAACCGTAGAGTAATCCTTCGCAAACGCCGATCATCCCCGTGGCAATGAGCGTTTGGTTGACCATTTTCGTGTGCTGGCCGGCGCCGGGTCCGCCCTGGCGAACCCATTTCGATCCGAGCATCTTCCAAATGGGCTCCAGTGCGGCAACGACGTTCACATCGCCGCCGATCATGATCGAAAGCGTGGCGTTCCGCGCGCCGACGTCGCCGCCGGAGACCGGCGCGTCAACGCTCGCTACGCCGCGCTCGGCCGCACGTCTGGCGATTTCAACGGCAAGCGACGGCCGGCTCGTGGTCATGTCCACCAACACATTGCCGGCTTTCAATCCGGCCAGCGCGCCGTCGTCGCCCAACAGCACCGAGCGCACATCCTCTGGATAGCCGACGATCGTGATCACGACGTCAGCCGCGGCCGCTACGTCGCGCGGCGAATCGGCCCAGCGGGCGCCGCGCTCCAGCAGCTCCGCCGCTTTCGACTTCGTGCGATTGAACAGCGTGACTTTGTAACCCGCGCTCAGCAGATGGCCGCACATCGAGCGGCCCATCACGCCGGTGCCGATCCAGCCGACGCGAGTTTGCTGGGGAGAGATTTCGAGAGCCATTGCCGTGTCCCGTTGCGATGACGTGACGCAGGTCGACACGTCAAGGTAACACGTTTGGCAGTCGGCCGTCGATACGCTACGAGCCGCGCATACAAACCCTTTCCGTGCGAGAGCCCCATTTAATCGGACGCTAGCCACCCAGAGGGTACCCGCCGGCTGATCAAATCAGCCGCGGGGCGCTAGCCCCCGGTTTTGAAACGGGTTTCTAGAAAATCAAGCCGCAGTGCACGCCGGGGCCCAAGAAATTGATGGAGTCGCCGCCGGCCGTCTGGCTGGCGACGTCGCTGTGCCAATTCTGGACTTCTAAGGAAATTCTCGCGAACGCATCGTAGCCCTGGTAATGGTGAATGTGCTCGAAGCCGCCGTAAAACTCGGTGACGGTGAGATTGTCGTCGTGGTTGGCTGCCAGGAAGCCGCCGGGGCCGCCCTCCCAGTCACCTCCGATGAGCGAATAGCGGGCGCCGGCGATGCTGGCCCATTCCCAGCATCGCTCGCGGCAAAGGATCACGCGCAAGTCCGCCGCGAAGGTGATGCCCGGCATATCGGCGGCAACAGGCACGTCGGCCAGCGTGATTCGTGCGTCGGTCCAGCGGAAGCCGCCGGCCACGACCAGCTCGGCGCGTTCTGTTCCGAAACGGCTGGTGCCTTCGATGTCGATCACGTCGAATTCGAGGCGTAACGGCAGAGAGGGCGTGGTTAGATTCTCGGTTAATTGATCGTAGTGCCAGTATCGTACGCGGCCGCCAATACCGTCCTTGTCCTCGTAGCCCATCACCAGCCGCGGCGAGTACTCGTACCGCTCCGATAATTTGCCGATGGCGTTTTCGATCACATGGGCCCGCAGCCAAAGGTGTTGCATTTCGGCATAATACACGCCGTGAACCGTCTGGCACTCGCACTCTCCGTTGCAAGCGCCCATTTCACCGCAACTGCAGTTGGCAGGGAGTGGCGATTCGATCTCCGGCGGATCGGCCAGCTCATTCGGCGCCGGACGATGTGTCGACCCAAGCTCGTCTACTGGCACGAACGCCGCCGGCTGCACGGGGTAGCGCGCGGCAATCTGCTGCTCGATCGCGGCAAAGCGACGTTCGACGTCAAAAAACTCCGGCTCGCCGGCCGAGGCGTTCGAACCAAACAGCAGCAGGCTCGTTAACACAAGGTGTGCTTGCATCGCGGAGAATTTCATTCGTCGCTCCTCGAAGCCGCGTGTCGGTACTGGCACGTTTGGACGCAGCTCACTCACAGCTCGGGCACAAAAGTTTCAAGCTGGACAATCAGTACAAGCCCTCGACTCGGCGGTCCTACAACTGGTATCGCCGCTACATTCATTACAAGTCGAGCGCGGCGCGGCGCGGCGTTTGCGCCTGTGCAATCGCGAGCCTTACCCCACGTGGAAGGCTTCGCCTGACCGGCAAGGTTTCACACCAGCATCGCTAGCGGCGGTTAGCACTTGAATAGGATCGCAGCCCGCAGCGCAAGCAAGGACATTCTGTGCCAAGCCCTTTAATCCCTTGCTTGCGCTGCGGGCTGCAATCCGAACGAGTACGCACGCTAGCGCTTCGGGTTAGTATTGGCAAGCGCCGCCTGCAGCACCTCGCGCACGAAGGCGACAACGCCCGGTTCTTGCGAGGCCCGCGGTCCAGCGATGTTGAGCCGGCGCACACGATGTTCGTCGAGAAACTCGATTAGCCGCGCCGCCGATTCAGCAATGCCTCGCGCGTCGCGGTACAGATGAAGCCACGGTTTCTCAAGCCGGCGAGCGACCGCAAGCGTCAGCGCCGTTCCACCGACCGGATTGGGCGAGATGCTGAACACCGCGGTCGCGTCGCTGTCACGCACGTTCCACTCAGTCCGCTGCGAATATTTTCGCAACGGCGTTTCCACCAGCCGATACAGCGCGGGAATGATGCCATCCTCGGCCGGCCGTCCGCGCGGGCACCAGCCGGCATGCGGAATGTCGTGCTCGATGGCAAAATCAAGGGCCGCGCGGTCGGCACCCGTTTGTCCGCCGGATACGATGGTAATTTGTCGCAAATCGGGCACGATTGCGGAGCGGCCGCAGTGAAGGTTTTTGGGCTTTCGCTTTTGGGCTTCCAACGTACTATTGCGTGACCCGACTGGCAATTGGCGATTTTTTATGCAGCAGCCCTTTCAAAAGTTTTTGAAGCACGCCGTGGTTTGGCAGATCGCGCTGGCGCTGTATTGGCTTGTGCTCTTTGTAACGACGCACATCCCCAGCGAGCTGGCCGCGCTGCCTGGGGCTTGGACGGATGAATTCGTGCACGTCACCGGGTTTACGTTATTGGCAATGCTGTTGGCGACGGCGTGGCAGTTCTCGATCGGCCCGCTGGGTTTGCGCCATTTGGCGTTGGCGTGGATTCTGCTGGTTGTGTACGGCGCAATGGACGAGTGGACGCAAACTTTCGTGAGTCGGCACGCCAGCCTCTGGGACTTTTTGGGTGACGCCGTTGGAGCTCTGATTGGGCTCGCGCTGTTTGCCACGATGCGGCGCCTGTTCGTCGGACGACTGCAACGCGCAAACACCAGCGAAATGTAGAGTCAATAGTTCGGCGTCGGCGCCCGGTATTCTTCCCAGCGGATCGTGCGGAACCAGGCGATCGTCTTTTTGAGGCCTTCGGGCAGCGGCGTGTGCGGCTCCCAACCCAACTTCTCTTTTGCCAAAGTGATGTCCGGCCGGCGCCGCGTGGGGTCGTCGACCGGCAGGTCTTTAGGGACTATTCTGGATTTGCTTCCCGTAAGCTCAATCACCAGCTCGGCCAAATCCAGGATCGTAAATTCGGCCTGGTTACCGAGATTCACGGGCCCGAAGAAATCGTCCGGCCCATTCATCATGCGCATCATGCCCTCGACAAGATCATCGCGATAGCAGAAGGATCGCGTCTGGCTGCCGTCGCCGAACAGCGTAATGTCCTCGCCGCGCAGCGCTTGGCGGAT
>DASXWB010000104.1:0-4342 GCA_036503915.1 Lacipirellulaceae bacterium
GGAACGGAATGAGTCCGGCCGAGACGCCGATCATCTGGCTCGGCGTGACGTCGATGTATTGAATCTGGTCGATCGGGATCAGCTCGAAGTCGCTGCGATGCCGGGCGACAATCGTCTCGCCGTGGATCTTGTTGTCGGTAATAGCCGAGTCGGCCGATGCCACGTAGGCTTCAGACTCTTCGTCGGCCCGCAGCCAGACCACGTCGTCTGTCAACTTACCCTTCACCACCTTGCGGTAGGGCGTGATCAAAAAGCCATATTCGTCGACCGAGGCGTACATCGCCAGGCTGGAGATGAGGCCGATGTTCGTGCCTTCCGGCGTCTCGATGGGGCAGATGCGGCCATAGTGCGAGATGTGCACGTCGCGCACTTCGAAGCCGGCCCGCTTGCGGTTGAGGCCGCCAGGGCCGAGCGCAGAAAGCCGCCGCTCGTGCGTGAGCATCGACAGCGGATTGGTCTGGTCGACCACCTGCGAAAGCTCGCCGCGGCCAAAGAAGTACTCGATCGCCGCCGAAATGCTCTTGGGGTTGATGAGGCTGCGCGGCGTCATATCCTCGATGTCCTTGAGGCTCATCCGCTCCTGCACCGTGCGGCGCAGCTTCAAAAAGCCCTTGCGCATCTCGTCGGCCGCCAGCTCGTCGATCGTGCGCAGGCGGCGGTTGCCCAAGTGGTCGATGTCGTCCACGTGCGCGTCCGAATCGCTGGTCACCAGCCGCATCAGATACTTCACCGCGAAGATGAGATCTTCCGGCCGCAGGACCATTTCGTCCTCGGGCACCGTCAGACCCAGCTTGCGGTTGATGCGGAAGCGGCCGACGCGGCCCAGCCGATAGCGGTTGGTGTCGTAGAATTTTTCGTGGAACAGGGCCTTGGCCTTTTCCAACTGCGGCGGATTGCCCGGCCGCAGCCGCTGGTAGATGCGCAACAGCGCTTCCTCGTGGCTCGAGGTGCCGTCGTCGGCCAGCGCATTGAGCAAAAGCGACGTTGCCGGCGCATCCATGATCTCGACCAGTTTCAGGCCCGATGAGCAAATCGCCTCGGCCGCGCTCTTGGTAATCTTCTGGCCGCTCTCGACGATGATCTCGCCTGCTCGATCGCTGCCGACCGGGTATACAATATCGCCGACGGCGATTTTTCCCTCGATCTTGTTGGCGCTGCGACCGTCAACGACCTTCTGCTTGATCGGCTCGTAGAACGTGCGCAGGATGTCGGC
Organism: Lacipirellulaceae bacterium; assembly: GCA_036503915.1. Taxonomy (GTDB): domain Bacteria; phylum Planctomycetota; class Planctomycetia; order Pirellulales; family Lacipirellulaceae; genus JABDGM01. The sequence goes on from DASXWB010000104.1 coordinate 1,214, forward strand.
ATCCATTCCGTATTTTGGGTCCATCGCCCGCAGCAGCGTCATCACCGAGAACTTTCCGCTCTGGTCGATGCGGACCGTAATGCTGTCCTTTTTGGTGGTGTTGACTTCGATCCAGCTGCCGCGCTCGGGAATCACCCGGCAACTGTAGAGCCGGCGCTCGCCGGCTTCCATTTCGGAGACGAAATCGATGCCGGGGCTGCGATGCAGCTGGCTCACCACGACGCGCTCGGCGCCGTTGATGATGAACTCACCGCCGCCGAGCATGATCGGCAGGTCACCCAAGTACACCTCTTCCTCGATCGGCTGCTCCTTGTTGAGTCGCAGCCAGATGCGAAACGGCCGGCCGTACGTCAGCCGCAATTGGCGGCATTCGTCCGGCTCGTAGCGCGGCTTGCCGATCTCGTAGCGCAGATATTCGAGCTGGAGCTTCTTGTCGTAGCTTTCGATCGGGAAGATTTCGCGCAGCACAGCCTCGAGGCCTTCGTCCTTGCGCTTTTCCTGGCTACCATCGTACTGCAGGAAGCGCGCGTAGCTCTTCGTCTGAATCTCGGTCAGATCCGGAATCGCGTATGGGTCGCGGCCGCTACCGAAGCGCCGAGTGCTCGTGGTTTCCAAACGCCGTCGCGCAGTGACTGCCATAGGAATCCCTTACTTATCAAAGCGAAGAAGCGGAACCGGCCGCCCTGCCGCGGCGCGTACCTTGTGCGCCCCCGCCGCCGCGCGGCATCGATCCCGATGCGGAATTAGAGTTAAGAAACAAGCGATCGGAATGGCTCATTCCAAAATCGTGCCAAAAAGCACCCTGGCCAAGTGAATCGCTGTCGCGGTCCGCCTCGCCGTGCTGAAGACAAACCAATTTCTGCGATGTCTGGGGCGCAGCCCCAGCCCACCCCGTTCAACCACTTTGATCACTTGATCGAAACGGTTGCTCCGGCTTCCTCCAGCTCGGCCTTGAGCTTATCGGCGTCGGCTTTCGACAGTCCTTCCTTGACCTTGCTGGGCACGCCCTCGACGAGGTCCTTGGCTTCCTTGAGGCCAAGGCCGGTCGCCTGACGGACCACCTTGATGACGCCGATCTTCTTGTCGCCAAAGCCTTCCAACACGACGGCAAACTCGGTTTGCACTTCAGCTGCAGCCGCGCCGCCGTCGCCACCGCCGGCCGGGCCGGCCATCATCACCGCCCCGCCCGCGGCCGGCTCGATGCCGTGCACGTCTTTCAAATAGTCGCTCAATTCCTTGGCCTCTTTCAGCGTGAGGCCGACGATCTGATCACCAAGTTTTTTGGTGGTCTCCGCGAATTCCATCGTTGCCGTGGACATGGCCGTATCTACCTTTCTCGTACTGGGTCGCGTGGATGATTAAAAAGGTTGTAGGCTTAACCGGCGGCCGGGGCCTCGTCGCCTTCGCCTCTCTTCTTGATTTGGCTAGCCAGTTTCGCGCCGGCGCCGAGCAACTGGGAAGAAAGCTTTGCCCCGGGGCTCAGAATCTGACCGGCTAAAATGCTCAGCTGCTCCTGGCGGCTTGGCCACTTGCTCACCGCCGTCACCTGGTCGGCGGTGAGCGGCTGACCGTCCATCGCGCCGCCCTTGGGCTTAAACGGCTCGAAGTCCTTCAGGCCGGCGATTTTGACGACTTCCTTAGCCAGCGAGATGATATCCTCGCCGCCCCATACAATGGCTAACGTGCCTTCGCTTGACTCGAACGCCGGCGCCAGGCGCGTGCCTTCAGTCGCCCGCCGAGCCAGGCTGTTCTTCACCACCAGCAGGCGTATGTTCTTCTCGCGCAATCGCTGGCGCAGCTTGACGCTGTTTTCATTCTTCATGCCGATCACGTCGACCAACAGCACATCCTCGACTCCGTTGAGCCGGTTGCGAAGGTCGGTGGTGATCAGGTCTTTGACGTATTTACTCATGATGATCTAGGTGTTGGGTGACGGGTGTCAGGTGTCAGGTGTCAGTCAAACATTCTTTCTGACACCCGACACCCGACACCTTTTTCTCCTACACGGCTAACCTCACACTCGGGCTCATCGTCGCGCTCAGGTGCGCGGTCTTGATGAACGTGCCTTTGACCGCGGGCGGCTTGAGGCTCGCGACCTTTTCCAAAAATGCCTGGACGTTTTCGGTAAGCTTCGGGGTGTCGAAGCTCAGCTTGCCGACGACGGCTTGCACGATGCCAGCCTTGTCGTTGCGGAACTCGACCTTGCCCGCCTTGTATTCGCGGACCGTCTTGCCGACTTCCGGCGTCACCGTGCCTGCGCGGGGCGAAGGCATCAGGCCGCGCGGGCCGAGCACTTTGCCCAACGGGCCGACGAGCTTCATCATGTCCGGGGCCGCGATGCAGGCGTCGAACTCGGTCCAACCGCCTTTGATCTTCTCGGCCAATTCCTCCTCGCCCACATGATCGGCGCCGGCTTCACGCGCCTCGTCGGCTTTCGCGCCCTTGGCGAATACCACCACCCGCTGCTGCTTGCCGATGCCATGCGGCAGCACGATCGAGCCGCGCACGATCTGCTCGGCCTGTGTGTTGTCGATGCCCAGCCGGATGGCGATCTCCACCGACTGGTCGAACTTCGTGCCTTCGAAGCCCTTAAGCGCTTTCACTGCCTCGGGCACGGGCAACGGGTCCGCCGTTTTGCGCTTCTCTGCTAGGGCCCGGTATCGTTTGGATTGCTTTGCCATGTGTCGAATTAGGTGTCGGGTGTCAGGTGTCAGGTGTCAGTTTGAATTCTTCCTGACACCCGACACCTGACAGCCGACACCCTTTGATCCATTTGGTTAACCGTTGACTTCTAGTCCCATGCTCCGCGCCGTGCCGGCGACCATGCGCACGGCATGCTCCAGGTCGCTCGCGTTGAGGTCGGCCATTTTTGTTTTTGCGATTTCTTCCATTTGGGCGCGAGTGACCGTGCCTACCTTTTCCTTGTTCGGCACCGGCGAGCCTTTGGCGATGTTGGCCGCCTTCTTGAGGAGCACCGCGGCCGGCGGACTCTTGGTGATGAATTCGAACGACCGGTCGTTGTACACAGTGACCACGACCGGGATCATCATGCCACCGGCTTCCCTCGTGCGCTCGTTGAACTGCTGCACGAACTGGCCCAGGTTGATGCCGTATTTACCAAGCGAAGTG
>DASXWB010000105.1:0-17383 GCA_036503915.1 Lacipirellulaceae bacterium
GCATGGGCCGATACGCTCCACTCGTGGTAGATGTCCTCGTGGCATGTGGCGCATTCGCGCGCCGACGGGTACGCGTTCTTAGCGAACAGCTCGATATGAGGATCGTCGCCGTCCGACGTAGCCGGCGCGGGGAAAAGCGTGGCTGGATGTTGGACGTTGGGTGCCGGATGCTGGATGCCAGGTGCCGGATGCTCGGCGTTGGACGGAACGGCGATGTCGGACGGCGGCGGCGCAATTTCGATTGTGGCAGGCGTCTGGTGCGCCGACGGCGGCTCGAATAATGCATCCGTGTCGGAAGCGCCGTTGACAGCTTCAGGCGACGGCAATGTTTCCTTTTGCGGCGGCGGCGGAAGCGCCTCGTAGGCAGGCAACGCGCGCGGCGCGATCGGCAGTGTGGGAGGCGTCTGGTGCGCCGATGGCGCTTCAAACAGCGGCTCGCCCGTGGGATCGCCTATTGATTGCGCCGATTCAGTCGTCGGCAACGCGATGTCGGGCTGCGTCGGGGACCGCGGCGGTGCCGAATCAACGTCGAGCGCATCAAATGGCGGCGACGCCGGCTGAGAGTCAGCAGCGGGCACGGGTCTGGCCGCGGTGGGCTGCTCGTTCACGGCTTCACTCGGCGGTGCCGGCTGCGGCTCGGATTCGCTGGGCGGCGCGAGTATCTGCTCAGGCGCGATCTGCTTCGCAGCCTGATCGGCCATATCTTCCGGCGTGAGTAGTTTCCATTCCTTACCGATCGGACGCGAATGGGGCGATGCGTTGGCCTCGAGACTCTTGCGTCGCTCGCGCTCGCCGGGCGTATACCACTCGTTGGGATCAACAAGCCAGTCGCGCCTTCCCATCCCTCTTAGGGAGGGGCTAGGGGAGGGTTCGGCCGCCCGAACGCGCTGAGCGATCGCGCGGTACCGCGGCAGCAGGGCATCGACTTGTTCAGGCGACACGGCGACCATCTGCAAATCGACGACCGCGGCCATCGGGCAATATTCGTAAAGTTGCGCGAACTCGGCATCGTTGGTTAGTGGTTCGGACGTGGAGGCGCGGTCGACGCTTCCCCGAATCCCTCCCCGATGGGGAGGTGGATCTTCCGCTGATGTGCGGGCTAAATCGATCAAACGAGCGGCGGTCGTCAGTGCCGCCAGAACGATGGCAAACAGCCCGGCCCGCTGGGCGATCGATTTGTTGGCGGTGTGGTCGGCCACGGTTTGCGATTCTCGTCGGGTGGGAACGAGTGCGGCCGACGCGTGCGGCAGAACCGGAACTACGCGCGAAGTACACGCTGCCGCCGATGCGTCCGGCACAGACGGACCTAGGCGCGCGGACGTAGTGACACGTTTTCGGTTATCGAGCACTCGCGACCGACAAATCCGGCTTTTAAAGCGCGGCCGGCAAAACCCGCGCGCCGCATAGAACCGGCCGAATCGCTATAAGCGGAAAAGTTTGCCATACTTGGCGCAGCTTGGCCAAAGCGCAAGCCTCGCGCTTCGCGAAGGCGTCATCTCGCAGAGCGACATGACCACAATAAAGTTATAAAGTCCGTCTCTCGGAGCGAGAGGACTTCGCTCGCCGGCGGACGAGCGGCGGTACGCCAGCGAGCGCAGATAGGATGAGCAATAGCGACGACGGCTCCGGCGCGGAGGCTGCGCTTGAGGCCAACGCCGCTTCGATGTGCGCAGAATCGGAGGAAACAGAAGTGCCATCAACGACGGTGAAATGCGACAGTGACCCTGTTATGCGGCTATTGCGAAGGAACTCCTGAATTTTTCGCACGTGGTACGGGTCTGATTCCAATATCGAGGCCTCGACCGGAGCCGTGACAAGCAGGCCTGCGCCGGTATCCGCGCTGGCTATTTCATACTTCGCGGTCAGTTGGGCATTCAATTCGTCCGCGATTATGGCCGATTGATCCAAACCATCGATCGCAACGCCGCCGGGTATGGCGAAACCCCAAACATCGCTCGATTCGCTACGCCATGAATCGACCTCAGCGTAGCCGGCGCTGAACACGCCAACGGTCCAACGCTCATCTCGATCTTCATCGGCTTGCCACTCGCGATAGGATGGGTAGTCGCCCGGCCAATAATCCGTATAGAAGTTTTGAAACAGCGGATCGACCGGCTCGCCTTCCAAAGTGAACGGCTGGTAGACGATCCACTCGTCGGGCGCGGAGAGGCCGCTGATGGGCTCGTTAATGATTGGATCGGGTTGCGTCGGGGGGTTGGCCGGCGCAGGCGGCTCCACTGCCGGAGGAAGCGGCCGTGGGGGCGGAGGAGACGCACCCGGTACCGCCGGCAACAACGGATCGCCCAAATGCACCATGGGGATGTTTCCGTTCCAATCGGCGATGGCGTTCTGGCCCACCGTCAACTCGAAATTAAGCGGCCCTGATGCATCGACGACGTTGTATTCGACCGTGGCAAGCAGATAGCCGGACGATGGATGATAGTTGGGGTCGACAAAATCGCCTGGGCCAATGCCGTTGCCGGATAATCCGGGAATCGCGCCGCCGCCAATGCTTGAAATGCGCAAATGCTCGACGACCTGAGGCCCATCAAGCATCCACCAACGGCCGTCGTTGACGACGTTGAGCCCGCTGAACTCGATGCCGCCGCCGCTGGCCGATAGATCGAGGCTGACGCCCGACAGCCGCTCGTCGGTCATGCCGTAAATATAGAGCAGCTGTCCGCCCGCGTCGGCGGGATTGTCGAGCGAGAACGTGCCGGGCTGTGCGAGGCCGAGCGGCTGATCGGAGAGATAGAACAGAGGGGCCGCTGGGACCGTCGGCGATAAAGCGATTGACTGGATGATGAGAGCCACCGCCACGGCCAAGCGATCGCTGCGCATGAGTGCCTCCACGATGACTGCTGTGAACGCCGACTGGTGCACGTGAACCGGTAGTATTCCGGTTGCGGCGTCGGAGCGCCAGCTTGAGCCCGCAGCGGCGCGAAAGCGGATGCCCGCCGCGAACCTTATATCAACAGGCGGACTTGGCGAAAGCTTGTCACGCGCAAGTTCGGTGAAAACGGGCGAAACGGCGGCGGCGCGCCATCAGCACGGCCATGCCCAGACCGGCAAGGGAAAGTGACGGCGGCTCGGGGATTGGACTCGATTTCAGACCAGCGCTGGCGCCGGATGGGGCGGTGCCAAGAAGTATCTGCGCGAAGCCTGGCAAATCGCTGAAGTTAAGGGCGCCATCGCCATTGGCGTCAGCGCGCCCGATACGGTTCAGGTGTGGATATCGAGGAAGATATATAAAAGGCTCAACAATGCCCCAGCCGAGTGCAGCCAGGTCGCTGAAGTTAACGAAACAGTCGCCGTTCATGTCTCCCACGAAACGACAAGCATCGGGTGCGTCGGAAGCGAGAGAGCCGGCGAATGTATTGAAGTTCACGGCGGTAGCGCCTTCGCCTTGGGCGATGCGCCCGTTCACGAAAGCGCCGACCTCGGCTAACGAGCCGTCGGCGTTGTAGCGGCCGCCCCATTCCAGCGCGGTGACAGAAACGGCCGTCCGTATCGTGAGCAGGTCGTACCGGTTGGATGTCGTCAAGTTGCCGGTTCCCAAATGGGCGACGGCCAAGTTTGCGTTCGCGCCCGTGCCGACCTGAGTGCCAACCGGCTTCATATTGCCGTCCCCAAGATCGGTCAGCGTTTCCCAGCCAAAGATGACTTCCCCCGGGTTCAAGTGTTCGACGCGGGTGGCGATGGGTGGCATGTTTTGCGCGGCGCTGACGCCCAGGATATCGCCACCGACGGCGCGGAAGCCAAGCTCTAGCGCCAGGGGCGTGCCGCCAGGGCTGATCACCAGGTCGGGCGCGACGGCGATGTTCCAGATTCGGCGGCCACCCATCATGGTCAGCGTTGGATCGGCCAGAACGGGCGTGGCCAGGACACATAACAAACACGCTGTTGCTAGTCGCTTGCAGTTCATGGTTCTTCCTCCGCTCTTACCGAGAGAATACCAGACCACGCCAGATTTTTCCATTTTTTTCGCGCACGCCGCCGATCGATGTTCGTTCATGCGCCGCGGCGCCGGACCACGACCGCACCGATCACAGCCGGAACGATCAGGCACAGGGTCGCCGGCTCGGGGATCACTTCAATCGACCCAACGATACCCATTCCGCCGGGCACGCCACCGAAAACTACTGGGCTTGTCGGCGTACCAAAATGAACGTTTGGGTTGTTGCCGTCCCAATCGGCAATTACAAGTTCGCCGACTCTCAGGAAAAGTGATGAGTGGCCTGGCCGGATCGCCGTATAGTCTAAGGATGCCACAAGCACCGTGGCCCCGTCCGGGGACCCGGCCCCGATACCGCCCCCCGGATTGAAATGCAGCATTCCGCCGGCGATGTTAATGATTAGCGAATCGGTGACCACCGGGTTGTCGGTGATGACCCAGCGCCGATTCAGTGGATTAAGAATTGTCGCGCTGGTGAACTTGATGGCTCCGCCCACTTCAATGACGTCCAGACTGACGCTCGAAAGTCGAATGTCGCTATCGGACCAAATATGTAAGGTGCCACTAGAATTTGGCGCCACGCCGGTCAGGTTCAACAAGCCGGGAGTGGTGGCCTCAGTCTGCGTGGAGAGATAGAACACCGGAGCCGAGTAACCAACAACCGCGGCGCTAACGGCCAGAGCACACACGAGCGCACAGAAGAGTTTTTGACGAATCATCGTGCACTCCTCGACCGATGTGACGGGAACCCGCTGCTTGACAGTGCGGTGCGTTGGCCAAAGCATCCGGTGAGGCTCGCCATGGCCAGCGCGACGAGCGGAAGCGTGCTGGGCTCGGGGATGAGGTTTACCATCAAATGGCCCACCTCACTGCCGAATTGGTCGGTCACCGTCGTGTCGAAGGTGTAGAGACCGAGCGGCGAGTTGGCCGTGTTCCAGGTGAAACTTCCATCAGCAGCGAGCATCGGCGCAATCGCGGGCACCGCTGGTCCGTTCACGACAAGGTTGCTCCACTCGACATCGCCCGCGCTGGATGAGACGGTGAACGTGTGGTCAATAATGCTGCCGCGTGGGCGATCGCCTAAGTCGACATCAACCGGAATCAGTGGCGATTCAATACAACAGAGAAATACCTGCCCCACATCAAGCATTCCACCGGGCACGCCGCCAGGAACAGGCGCCGTCGACGGGGAACCAAAATGGACTTCCGGAGTGCCGCCTTCCCAGTCGGCAATCACGTTGTTGCCAACACGTAAGCTTAGTCCAGAGAAGCAGCACTCGGATTCGTCTGTCTGAAAGTCCACGCTGGCAAAGAGGACATCGGTGCTTTCCAGTGAGCCCGGCCCGATACCATTGCCAACCAAGCCTGGGATCGCTCCGCCATCGATGTTGAGAACAGTTGAATCCGAGACAAGCGGCGCGGCGGTAAATATCCAACGCATGCTCGGATTGTGGACAGTCGCGCTGGTGAAGTTGAGAACTCCGCCGGTCTGGATCAAATCTAAGCTTACGCCGGACAGCCGCACGTCGCTTCTCGCCCAGATATGCAAAGTGCCCGTTGAAAACGGCGAAACGTAAAGGGCGTGGCGAGCTGGTTCCGACGATGTGTCCGAAGTCGAAAGCCAGAACACAGGCGCTGATTGAGCAGCCACGCCTGTGCTGACCACAACGGCAAACAGAACAACAGCCAATGTTCTTCGACAGCTCATTACGAATGATTCCTTGGCGTGGAGGGAAAGCATGGCTTATGAGGATTTCTCTGGTCGACGGCGCAAGCTCGCCAAGGTTGCCAGGGCGAGCGCGGCGAGCGCAATGGTGGTTGGCTCCGGGATGATGAGGTTCAGCGTCAACGTACCGACGTCGCCGGTAAGGTTGTTCGCAGCCGTCGCGCTGAAGGTCCAGGTGCCAAAGGACGAATTAGCCGAGTTCCAGGTGAACGAGCCATCCGCAGCGAGTGTGGGCATGTGTGCAGGCGCGGCACCGCCGGGGCCCATTACCGACAAATCGCTCCAAGTGATCGGCGGCGCGCCGGACGACGTTTGAAACGTATGGGTAATGATTTCGCCACGGAGCCGGTTTCCCAGATCGGCATCGGCAACAACCGGGATCACGGCCGAAATGTCGCATGCCTGCACGAGGTTACAAGTGCCAACCGGTCCGAAGCCACCAGGCACGCCACCGGGCACATTTGCCGGCCCATCGCCGAAAGCGACCGGGGGGCTGTTGCCAACCCAGTCGGCGATGACGTTGCCGCCAACTCTTAGGAACAAAAACTGGTCATCACCCTGGCGGCCGGTCGCCATATAGTCGACGGTCGCAAAGAGGACACTAGGCCCCGGGTCCGGCGAGCCGGGACCGATACCGCCGCCGACGACGTTGGGAATGGCGCCACCATCGATCCTGGCAACCACCGAATCGCTTATCGTCGGCGTGGCGATAAACGCCCAGCGATTATTTGGGTTGTGAACCGTCGCGCCGGTAAACTTGATGGTGCCGCCGACCTCGATGAGGTCCAAGCTCACACCCGAAAGACGAATATCGCTCTGCGCCCAGATATCCAGGGTACCTGCCGAATCTGGCCCCAAGCCGGTCACCCAGAAAACTGGCGCCGCTTGAAGTGGGACGATCTTGAAAACTGCGCCGGCCAGCAGGATCGCAGAGAAGAGTTTTTGAAGCGTCATTTTTAGCTCCTGGTCGGAAGTGATTGGAACGCAGCGCTTGAATCGGCTTTGCGCCGGCGCAGCGCGCCGGCGAGGCTCGCGACGGCCATTGCGATAAGTGACAGGCCCATGACGGGCAGAGCGCCTGACGCCTGAGCGGATAGATACACAGTCGTGACGGCTTGAGCGGGGACCGTCGCATAGCCGGCGCTGGCAAATAGAATTGCCCAGAAGAGTTTCTGGCGCGTCATCGCGAACTCCTCCATGGAAGCGACGCCGCAAAACGCGACGCTCGCCAATTACCACAAAGGCGTGGCGCTTCGACAGTCGAAACGCAGCGTCAACAACCACGGATGTAAAATAAAAAAGGGCCTCGGGGTTTTCCCAAGGCCCTTTTCGGTTTTCACGTTGTCAAAAGCGGCTGACTAGCCGATGCGACGACGGGCCAAGCCCACGAGCCCGATCATCGCCAGACCGACGAGCGACATGGTTGCCGGCTCGGGGACGATGAGGTTCAGGGTCAACGTTGCCAAATCGGTTGTCGCAGGATTCGCGGAATCCGTGACGGTCGCATTCCACGAGTAGGTGCCAGGACGCGGAGAACCAATCGTGTGCCACTCGAACGCTCCGGTCGAACTGAGCGTCGGGGCAACTGCAGGGGTAGGCGAGCCCGCGACCAGCGCCAAATTGCTCCAAGTCAAGGGGGCGGTGCCGCCTGTGGCCGCGAACTGATGGGTGATAATCGCATTAGCGACATCGCCTAGATTCGCGTCGGTTCCCATGACAGGCGTGACGCCGCCACCAACCATGATTTGGCCTACAGGGCCCGAGCCACCCGGCACACCGCCGGGGATGTTCGTTGGACCGTCACCGAAGCCAACCATTGGGTTGTTGCCGTCCCAGTCAGCGATCACGAGGTCGCCCACTCGCAACATCAGGTTGGACGTGCCCGTCGCGTTGGCCATATAGTTGACGGTCGCAAAGAGAACACCCGGCCCCGTGTCGGGCGAGCCGGGACCGATACCGCCGCCGGCGACGCCGGGAATGGCGCCGCCACTCAGGCTCAGCACGGAAGAATCTGACACCGTCGGCGTTCCCGCGATCACCCAACGTGAACTTGGGTTCAGGAGTTCCGCTGAGGTGAACTTGATGCCACCGCCTGTCTCGACCAGGTCCAAGCTCACGCCGGAGAGGCGAACATCGGTATTCGCGAAGATGTTCACCGTTCCCGTCGAGTTTGCAGGGACGCCTGTACGATCAAACATGCCGGGAGTCGTGTCCGTACCATCAGCAGACAGCCAAAACACAGGAGCCGCCTGAACAGCACCCGTGGCAAACACCACGGCACAGACAACAGCAAAAACCGAGATTCGTCGCATCATTGAAATACTCCACCGTTAGAATCGAAAAGTTGCGTTAAACGTTGTGCCTCCGCTCCCCGTCGATGGAAGCGAAACCATAGGCAATTACAAGGAAGACTTACGAACCGATGCGCATTAGCACTTTCCCCTACGGCATTACTGAAGTCATCATCTTGTTTTGATATCTTCGTGGCTGACCAGAACCTCGAAGCTGATAAGTTCTTTACCGACTAGCCGCGACGACGACGAATTGCCGCAGCAACTGCGATGCCCATACCAGCCAGGACAAACGTACCCGGCTCCGGAACGGCTGAGCCGCCCAGGCTGCTACCCGATCCCGTCGGGGCCGTGCCCAGGATTAACTGGCCGAAGCCGGCCAAGTCGCTAAAGTTCACCGCACCGTCGCCGTTGGCGTCAGCACGACCGATTCGGTTCAAGTGGGGGAACTGAGTCCTGTAGGCGGCCGCGTTGGTGAGTGCGCTGCCAAAGCCAGCCAGATCGCTGAAGTTCACACTGCCATCGCCATTCATGTCGCCCAGGAACCGCGTGGTTCCGGCGGCATTGGCGGCCAATGAACCGGCAAACGTGTCGTAATTCTCGGCGGTCGTGGCACCGGTGCTTTGTGCGACTCGACCATTGACGAAGGCATCGAGCGCAGCCATCGAGTGGTCTGCGTTATAGCGGCCGCCCCAGGCCAGTGAGGTGACCGAGGGATCCGTACGAATGGTGATTACGTCAAAACGATTCGCCGTGGTAAAGATGTTCGTGCCGATATAGGCTACGGCCTCATTGGCGTCCGCGCCTGAACCGACTTGAGTACCGACGGGCTTCATATTGCCCCCGCCGAGATCGACCAAAGTCTCCCAACCGAAAACCTGTTGGCCTGGTTGGCCATTTGGATCGTCTTCTTTCTCGACGCGCGTCGCCTCGGGCGCCATGTTTTGCAAAGAGCTGATCCCAAGGATATTTCCACCAGTGGCACGGAATCCGAGCTCCAACGCAAGCGGACTTCCAGCTGGATCGAGGGCCAGATCGGGCGATACCGCGACATTCCAGATTCGTACGTTGTTGGCGCCTGTCGTACTCGTGGTACGTCGACCGCCAGTCACAGTAAGTGTCGGAGCGGCCAGCACTGGCGCGGCCAGAACACACACCAAACCCGCGGATACTAAGCTCTTCCAGGACATTAGTGTTTCTCCACCCTCTTAGATTAAGAACTAGATCAGAGTTGCTGAGCTAAGCCTCGCATGAGTTTTTTAGGAAGCGCCGGACGGCCCAATTACTCACTTCCTAACTTGGCTCACACAGCTGGATCGAAACTCCCCGACGCATCATTTGCGTCACGTCGCACCACAGAACCGATTAATTCAGGAAATCCTCAGGAAAGCGATCGCGCACAGGTCGGATGGCCGTAATCGATAATCCGTCGTCCTGCCCCGCACAGCCCCGATGAGAATTCCGAAAACCTCGTGGCAAAACAATCGCAAAGCCGACAGCGCGCCGCAGCGCCGTGCTTATGCACGGCCTTCTCGTCACACTGCCTTCGGGCATTATGTTCGGGCTTTTCCGGGCTGTCAAGCAGTTTCATAGCTATTGTCTATTTTTTTCTTGGAGGGGCGCCCTCAGGGCAAAAGCCGCGAAAATCAGGCAAAAAACCCCAGTTCCCCCCCGCCGGCGGCACCCGATTGCGGGGGTCTGCCGGCGAAGTTCATCCAGATTCCATCGGCCTCTCCGGTTCGCCGCGGCGGCCGGGCGGCGAATCGCATACGAGCCGCGGCGAGCGTCGCGCCGATGACGAGCAAAACGCACGCTGAGGGCTCGGGAACAGCGCTAGTGGACAAATCGCCACAGCCGCCAATTGCTGCGCCCGCGCCGGCAATCGCGCCGAATTGCATGCGCCACAAATCGTAATCGAGCTGATCGACTCGGCCGTCGTTGTTGCCGTCGGCCGCGAGATTTGATCCCATCTGGCCGTTCGTTTTACGCCATATCACATAGTCGGCCGCGTCGACGACTCCGTTGAGATTGTAGTCAGGCAGAATCACTCCCGAGAGATTGGTGCGCACGATCGTTGTGGCGTTGATGCTATCGGAAAGTTGGCCGTAGACTTTGCTGGTCCCCACCAACTTGAAGATGTTGCCGCTGGAGATGAACGAGGGCGCTAAAAAAAAGCCGGGCGTGTCGCCGGGCGTGAACGTTCCGCTCGCGATGCGCGCGGCAGTGCTCCAGGCCGGGTTGCCGAACGCGTCGCCAGTGGCCCATGGAACGCCTTGCACATTAGTAAGCGAGGTAAACACCGGCCCGATGGAATTGGTGCCGGCCGGTTTGCCCGGATAGTTGGGCGCGCCATTGGTCAAAGTGCCGACGCCATAGAAAGCAGTTTGCTCATCGGTAGGGCTCATGTCCGAAGCATCGAGCAGCGCCTGGCCGGCAATGATTTCGGTGAACCCGAATCCCGGCTCCGGATCGGCAAAGAAAATACTGAAGCCGGCGGGGTCGGAGCCGTTCACCAGGCCGCGCGGGCCAGTGGGCGACGACGTGGCAATGTCCGTCAAATACATTTGAAGTCCGGCAATGCCGGCGCCATCGCTCTTGGCCACCACCTCCCATGTGCCGCCCGAAGCTGGGCTCGACGGGTTGGTGTAAAACACGTTGAGGCTGAGGTCGATGACGTCGGCCGACGCGCGCGTGGCCACGAGCGCAAGGGCCAGCGCGCACGCGATCGCAAAGCGGGCGGCGCACCACGCGCGCGCCGAATCGGTCGCAGCGGGTCGTGCGCGATAAACTCTGGATAAGGCATGATACATGCCGTGGATCTCCGTTGGTCGACCGGCATTCGCCGCGCAGCACGCTCTTCGTCGTAGCCTTACTCAGCGATAGCGCGCGAAATCGTGCCGGTCCTGAACTGGTCCGAACATGAGGCAGCCGCCCTTCAGGCATGGCTGGGACGCTGCACCTCAATCGTTGTTGAATGTCTGTTCCGGAGTGGTCTGTCGCTGCGCATTCGACGGGGCCGGGCAACTCGGGCTGGAGGTGGGCCGGCGCGCGCCATTTCATGCGCAATTTGCCGCAGACGACAATGTCGCCACAGTACCTTCAGTTTACCAAGGGGCGGGGACGCTGCAACAAAAATTCGCCTCTCGCGGCGAGGCGGCAAAGGCGGCCAAGGGAGACGGCATGAAGCTAAACCGCGAGTGAGTGGCGGCGCGGCTCGTGGACAGAATTTCGCCGAATGTCCGCCACATCGGCCGCGCTTCGGCGGCAATCTCGTGCTGATTGTTATAACGCGAACGGCGGGGCCAAAATTTTTTCGCAGTGGCCCAAAATACGAAGAAATTCCTTTGACCCGCCCTCGGCAGTTTTGTTAAGCAGAGATTCGTTCGTGGTGTGCTTCACGTAACACAGGTTTTTGAAAGGAGGAATCTTACGAGTCGTATTGGTCTGGTTCGTGTCCTCTGTTTTGCGATTGGTGGGCGCGGACGGATGCCAAATACGGCGCAGCTGCTTGCGGATTGGTCGAGCGAACCGACGATCAGCTTATTCGAGCCGCCGGCCCAGACAAACGCGTTCGTTACGGCGGGCGCGAATGCGAGTTTCAGCGAGACTCGCTGGCACGAGGCGGAGTCGATAGCTGCCGGCTGTCAAAGCCCAGGGCAAGACATCCCCAAGCGTTGCGGCGCGATTCGGCAATGGCTCGCGCAGGTCGTTTCCATTAACCCCGGGGTGAATCGATGATCGAACACCGTTAGCCCGTCCTGCCAGATTTGGCGGGGCGGGCTTTTTTTGTTGGAAGCGGGGAGCGGGGAGCAAGGAGTAAGACGGCGGATGTAATGGCGGATTGACCGGGAAGGACGCGCGCGGATGATTGGGTGTAAGGCGCGCGCACGAGGTACGAGGTACTATGTACTGGGTACTAAGTACATAATGCGTCTGGCCCGGCCCTTTTTGATACGCAGCTTCGCCTACTCCACTACTCCTCTGCTCCACTACTCCACTTCCTCATGGCTGAGCTGAAGACTTTCTTGTTCACGGACATCGTGCGTTCGGTGGAACTGAAGCGCGAGATGCCGGGCCGCAGCGATGCCGAGCGCGATCAGTCGTTCATCGAGCTGGTGCTGACGCCGCATCGCGAGCGGATCGAGCGCGAGCTGGCGGCGCTGGGCGGGCGGGTCGTTTCAACGGCCGGCGACGGCCATTTCCTGGTGTTTTCCGACACGATTTCGGCCGCCCGCTGGGCCGTTGGCATCCAGCGATTCCATCGCGAGGAGCCGATCCGCACACCGCGCGGCCGCCAGGTCGAGGTGCGGGTGAGCATGCATCTGGGGATCCCGCAGCTCGACCCGCACGATCCCGCTAATTTCGTCGGCAAGCCGGTGGATTACGCCTCGCGGCTCAGCGATTACGCCACGGGCGGGCAGATTCTCGTGTCTCGCAGCGTGGTCGCGGTCCTGGAAGACGCGGGCATGGATGATGTGACGTTTCACCGCCATGGCTCGCGCGAGCTGCGAGGCATCGGCAAGGTCGATGTGTACGAGCTGGTGTACGACGAGCGTGGACCGCGGCCGATGCGGCCGCAGCCGCGCGAAAACCTTTCGCGGCAGTGGACGGTTCTTCCGGCGACGGCAGGGCTGACGCGGCATGGGGCCGAGCGGCGTGCGACCGACGCGAAATCACCAGCCGATCGCGGGCCGACGACCGATGTCGTGCCGCTGCGGCTTGGTAATTAAGAGCTCGAGCAGCAACTAGGAAGCGGCGGCATGGGCGAGGTCTTTCGCGCGCGGCACATGCAGTTCGGGCGCGTGCGCGCGGTGAAGGTGATCAAGCAGCACTTCGTCGATGCGGGCCACCAGGAAGTAATCCGCCGCTTCTACCAGGAAATCAAAGCCGTGGGCCGACTGGAGCATCCGAACATCGGGGTGGCGATCGATTCCTCGGCGCCGACCGATTCGGTTCACTACCTGGTGATGGAATACATCGACGGCATCGCGGTGGATGAGTTAGTGTCGCAGCTAGGTCCGCTGCCAGTGGCCGAAGCATGCGAGATTGCCCGTCAGGCGGCGCGCGGGCTGGCGTACATACACACCCATGGCATGGTGCATCGAGATATCAAACCGTCGAACTTGATGGTCGCGCTGGTTCAGACGGAAGCTGGTGTTGGTGGGGAAGCTAAACCACAAGCGGATGGGGAGCAGGCTGTCGTCAAGATTTTGGACCTCGGGCTGGCATTGTTGGTGGGCGACGATCAGCAGCGGTTGACGCTTTTGGACCACCGCGCGATGGGCACGGCGATGTACATGTCGCCGGAGCAGTGGAAGACGACCAGCGTCGATATCCGGGCGGACATCTACAGCCTGGGCTGCACCCTCTATCACATGCTGGCCGCCAGGCCGCCGTTCTGGAAATCGGACCTCAAGCCGGAAAAGGCGCACGAGCGCGAAAGCTTGCCGCCGATCCAATCGAATCGCGGCCTGCCGCCGGGACTTTGGGAAGTGCTGGAGCGCATGACGGCCAAGAACCCTGAGGAGCGTTTCTCCAGCCCGATTGAAGTTGCTTCCGCGCTGGCGCCGTTTGCCGAGGGGCATGAGTTGGCTCAATTGGTGCGTCAGGCGATGCCTGCTTCACCGCATTCGCCCACGGTGGGCGGCGCCAGGGCGGATACACTCGTGGCCAAGAGCGCGGAATCCGATACGCGCGCCAGCCGCGCGCCGAAGAGTTGGGGGCTGCCGAAAACGTTTCCTCCGGCAGCTCGGAAAAAAGTCTGGCGCGCAACAACTGCGGCTTTAACGCTGGCAGCCGTTGTTGCGATCGGATGGCTTACGATACAGGCCACCGGGCGGCGCGAGTCCGTACAGGAAGCGCGGCAGGCGCGCGGGCATGCGCTGCAGGTGGCGAGTAATTTCGCCGCCAGTGAGATTCTCAAGGAGATCAACCTGCGATTTGACATTCTGAGCCGGCTCGCAACCGACGAAGAATTGCGGCAGAACATGAATCAAATCATGCGCTTCCCGGATAATGAGGAGCTTTGGAAGCCGTTGGAAAACTGGCTTGGCGCTCGCAAGGCCGACTACGAGCGCGAGGCGCCGGCCGACAGCTGGTTCATCAACGATTTGCGCGGCGTGCAGGTGGCGCGAAGCCCGCGCAGCGAGGCCAGCCGCGGCGCCAACTATGCGCACCGAGATTACTTTCACGGTAAGGGTGCCGACTTGCCCGAAGGAACGGACGGTCTGACGCCGGTCGTTGCGCCTCATTTGTCGGCGGTTTATCGCAGTACGTCGAGTGGGCATTTAAAGGTGGCGTTTTCCGTACCGATAGAAAACGGACGTCGCGGCAGCGAACGCGGCATTATCGGCGTCCTGGCCATGTCGGTTGATCTTGGCGAATTCAACGTGTTGGAAAAGCAGCTGCCGCCGGGGCAGGAAGTCGTGCTCATCGATCTTCGTGAAGCGAACGTCGACGGCCAGACGCGCCGCGGCCTGATTTTGCACCATCAACGGCAAGATTCGTATCGCCAAGGAGAGTCGCCGCCCTGGATTGCAAGCGATTTGTTAGATCGCATCGATGCGCTAGTGGAAAGCGCGAAATCGGCTGCGCCCGGCCAGGGATCGATGCTTGTGGATTATCGCGATGAAGCGCTCACCGGTGACAGGGATTATTGGGGCGCGCTGAGGCCGGTGGTTGACAACCGGCCAGAGGGCCATGTCCGCGATACGCGGTGGCTGGTGCTTGTGCAAGAACCGGTGTTGCGGTAAAGGCGATGTGGCGGCCACCGGTGGTTCATATTGCACTGCTGCGCAAGCCAGCAGTGGCGCCCCGCTGCAAGAACCACTGCACGAATGCGGCGCACAGGTGCTGCGACAACGTGGCGAGGACGAGCATCAAAATCGCAAACGGCTGATTGGCTAACACGGATGCGGCCAAAACTAGTGCCAGGCCTGTGTGCTTCATGCTGAGGCCAAAAAGCAGCGCGGTGCGCATTTCGACCGGCTGGCGCAACAAACGTGCGATCAGCCAGCCGGAGAATATTCCGACCGCACTCAGGGCGGTAGCAAATGAAGCGGTCACGAATACCACGAGCAGCGGTGAATCCGTGAGCGGCGGCAGAGCAATCGCCGCATTGATGTAGTTGAGCAGCAGTAGCGCGCCGGCGCTGGCGAAAATAAACCAGTGGGCCACGAGCGCCACCCGCCGCGGCGTGAGCAACCAGCGGCACGCAAATCCCGCCAAGGTGGGAACGATCACCCAGACGATAAAGAATTCGCCGGAGAATCGGTTCACCAGTGCCTCGAAATAGGCCCGTTCGCTAGCCGAGAGTGACATCCCTAGCGCGCTCAGCATGCCAGGCGTCACGAAGGAACACAGAGCAATGCTGAGTACGACCAATGCCAAGCTCAAAGCAAGATTGCCGTGGGAGTTTTGTGTCCAACCGGTTGACGAATTTGCCACGGGCATTGTCGCAACGAGCGTGAGCCCTACCAGCACGCCAGTGGCAGGCTGTTCGCTCACGAAAAGCGGAACGAGGTAACCGCCGAGAATCACCAGCAGCGCGGGCCCGATCCATACCGCCAGCGTGGCGACGCATACCAGCAGCGGCTGCTGAATTACTGCACGGATCTGGGCAACTTCGGCCAAGAGTGCGGCGGAAAAAAGCATCGTCGCCAACAGAACGAGCGGGACCGTAAGACTCGGCACACTGCCGGGCGACCACGTCCATTGTCGCAGCCAGGCGCCGGGTCCGGGCCAGATTGCCGCCAGGGCATAACAGCCCAGAAGCAGCCATAAGAAATGCCGCCGCACGAGATATGCGTATCGGTCCCGGGCGCGCTGTCTGTATTCGTTGGCCACGGCGCTTTATCGATGAACAAGGAAGCGGGTGCCTGGGGCACCGCCCCAGGCTGCGTGAGGCTGGAGCAATGCCCCAGCCACGCATTGTTGAGTTTCAGGCTAATTGCTGCGCGATCAATTGCCTAGCTGACGATTCAGATCGTCGATTTCATGGCGAAGGTCTTGCGCCGTGTTCTCGAATTCGGAGCGTGCGCCGAGGAGCTGTTGCTTCAGTTCAGATAGCTCCTCTTGAAGGCGGCGTAGATCAGCTGCGAGTGAGTTTTCATCCACGGCTACGCGGCTCGGCGGTTGAGCAACTGAGGGTTCGGCGCGGCTTTGGATTTGCAACCTCTCGGTCGCGGCTCGATCGGGGCGCCCGGCGACCGGCATTTGCCGGGTGCCGGGTCCGCCGAAGTCCTCGGTGACCTCGCCGGTTGAAGCCTGCAGGCCTGCTTCGCGGCGGACTTTTTCCTTCTCCTGCTCGAGATAGAGCGCGTGAGTGACGATGATGCCGCGTCCGGGGGGCGTCAGGTAATGCACCAGTCCCTTCGCGTGAAGTGAATCGAGCGTGGGCTGCAGCTCGGCGAGGTCCTTGATCGGCTCCATGCGTGCGGCGCGGCCGCGCAGCTCGCCCACCGTTTGCGTGCCGCGCAAGAGCAGCTCGGCCATCACGGCCAGCTCCACCTTTTCGACGCCGAGCCAGTCGTAAGCCAGGTGGCGGTAGCGGTCAATCCGCGCGCCGCCTTGTATCTGGGCCACGGCGCCGATCTTGCGCAGCTGCTCGAGGGCCTCGTCGATCTGATCTTCCTCCAGCTGCATCAGCGGGGCGCGATTACTTTTCTGGTTGCAGCCGGCGCGAATGGCGTTGAGCGAGAGCGGGTAGTTTTCCGGCGTAGTTTTCGCCTTTTCAACGAGCACGCCCACTACGCGCCGTTCGATGGCGCTGATCGGGCGCCAGCGGGGAGCGCTGGGCTGTTCGGTGGTTTGCTGTTCGGTCGTCATGCAATACGTGTGTTGCCGGCTGACCGGTTGGTTATTCATGCGGCCAACAGCCAACCGAGCGTAGCACGGCGGCCATTGTGAGTCCGATGGCACGCCAATCTTATCGAGATTCCACCATCCTCGCCATGCTTTACCTTTGCCTTAAGTGGTTACAACCACACGGGGTGTGCCTACTACTTGAAAATAAAAAAACCGGGGATCGCCTTTTGGGCGATCCCCGGTGGAGGGACGCGCGGGTTGTGGAGTCGAGGTCGTGTTACAACACGTGCGACCTGGCCAGGCTCACATACATCCGGCTTTGCGGCCGGCGCTATCGTTCGAGCGATTCACTAGTACGTGAGGATGGCGTCAACGCCGAACCACGTCTGGTTGTAGTCTTCACCGAGGGAGGCGTTCACAGCATCCTCCGCGGGCGTCCAGTCGTAGCGAACCTCGGGACGAATCACCAGGTTGGCATGCGCCCGGTAGTTCACGCCGCCGGCGATGTTGTAGAACGAGATGTCGTCGCCGGCCACCACATTGTTGCTCTTCCACCACTCGGCCCGGCCACCCAGCTTCCAGCAATCGTTGATGGTGTAGAACAAG
>DASXWB010000106.1:0-1798 GCA_036503915.1 Lacipirellulaceae bacterium
GATTTTTGTCGGCACGATTTCGAATTGCTCGATCCCCAGAAACTTAAACACTCGCTGGCAGGCCGTGCTTGTGTCGCGGAACAAGTCCGCGCTGTCCAGGATTAGAACACGCTTCCGCGAGTACAGCGTAAACAGCAGCTCCAGTTGCAACGCGTAATATCCGCGGCCGACGTAACCCAGCATCGGCGGCGAATCGGCGCGCAGCGAGACGCCGGATTCGGGCTGCACGGTAAATTGCCGAAGCTCGTCGTCGACTGCCTGCTCGAAACTTCGCGACTCCAGCCCGCGCGTCTTGTAATGCTGGTAGTGCGAAAACGCGCGTGCAACCGGATCGCGCAACACGGCGATGATCTGTGCCTCGGGCAACACGTTGCGCATCGTAGCAAGCGCGGCGGGCGTCGGCAGATAGGACGGCGACGCGTCGACTGCGAGCCCGCCGACAGACTCAATCCGCCGGCGAAGTGGAAACTGCGACCGATACCACTTGATCGAGCGATCGGGATGCTTTGAGAAATAGTCGACTTCTTTTTTCCAGGCGCCAAACAGCCGCGGGTGCTTCACCAGGTACGCATGGAGCTGCGTAGTACCTGCCTTCTGAGCGCCGACAATCACCACGCCCGGCAGCTGACGGAATTCCTGCGTCGCCCGGCGCCACACGGTGGGCAAGAGGGTTTTGACGGTGCGCACCGGAGTCCGGCCAATTCGCAGTACCGGATGCCGCTGAATCTTGCGGGCATAATAGCGAAGTAGATCGCGCCGCGATTCGCCCGCCGCGTCACCCGTGGGATGCAAATGGGACATGAATAGATCGTGGGTGGCAGAGTCGAGCGAAGCGAGCGAATTGGTGGGTCTCGTTCCTCGACCCACCCTACGGCTTCCCTCTCAACCGATCATGTTCCAAATTCCGGCCGCCGGCGCCCAAGCTGGTTTTGCAACCGCTGCACGATGGCGCTGTGCATCTGGCTCACGCGGCTTTCCGAAAGATCGAGCGTCGCCCCGATCTCCTTCATCGTGAGCTCTTCGTAATAATAGAGAATGATAATGAGGCGCTCGTTGCGATTGAGACCCTTCGTGACCAGTCGCATGAGATCGGATTTCTGGATCCGCCTCGTCGGGTCCTCGCCCTTTTTATCCTCGAGGATGTCGATCTCACGCACGTCCTTGTAGCTGTCGGTCTCGTACCACTTCTTGTTGAGGCTGATGAGGTTCACCGCGTTGGCGTCGGAGATCATCTTTTCCAGCTCCGCCACGCTCATTCCCATGTGCGTTGCCAGCTCGTTTTCGTTCGGCGTGCGGCCGTTCTTGGCCTCCAGCGTCTTGATCGCCTCGTTCAGCTTGCTGGCCTTGCTGCGCACCAGCCGCGGCACCCAGTCCATCGTCCGCAGCTCGTCGAGCATTGCACCGCGGATGCGCGGCACGCAATACGTCTCGAACTTCACGCCGCGCGTCAGATCGAACGCGTTGATGGCGTCCATGAGCCCGAATACGCCGGCCGAGATCAGGTCGTCCAGCTCCACGCCGTCGGGCAGCCGCGACCAGATTCGCTCGCCGTTGTACTTCACCAGCGGCAGATACTGTTCCACCAGCCGGTTGCGCAGCGGCTTGGTGGGGTTGGCCTTGAACTCTTGCCAGATCTCGGCAATTTCTTCCGGCGATGCAACTTTCCTGGTAGTAACTGCAGTGGCCATTGAATCCTCCGTGATTGGCCGGTCGCTCCGTTGGGAGCCGTCGCAAGTTCCATCTCGCGACAATCAATTGAGTCCGAGCTTGCTAGTTTCCAGCGTGTAGGGTGAGTAAG
>DASXWB010000107.1:0-5086 GCA_036503915.1 Lacipirellulaceae bacterium
CTTCGCCGGATCGGCCTCCACGGGGTAAAAGATCAAGTGAACCTGTTCTAATGGTCGTCCGTCGAGCGTCACTTTGCCTTCGACGGGATGCGTTCCAATTCCTCCATTGCAGCCCGCGCATGCGCTCAAAGCCAAAATGAGCCCAAACAATCTCCAAAGCTCGCGTAGGCGCATAGACCTCTTTAAAAACCAGTCGCATCACTTTCGCCGGCAGCCATGCTGCCCATCGCCGCGTAAATGTTCAAGTCAATGTCGTACGAAATCCAATCGCCCGAGCTGTCGCAACGCACCGTGTTGAATCCGCCCGGATGATTGCTGTAGGCGGTCGACATGCAGGTCCGTCCCGACATGCCCGACTTGGGCATGTTCGGAGCGGAATCCTCCGGCGTTGACTCAGAGCGGCAGAGCGGATAGTCGCCGTGAAACGTTCGCGGCTGGGCCGTAGGCTGAAACATCAAATAGTTGCCCCAGGTATACGCCCAAAAGCTGCGGCGGCGGTTGTAAAGGTTTGTTTTTTCGGCTACCAGAAGCGTTTTGCTTGTGCCGTCAGTAACGCCGCTGATCTTTTCCTGTCTCAGCTCATATTGGCCAGGAGGGGTTGGAGGTGGACCGGTGCATTCGGCGTGGATCGGCCCGCGCCAATACTTCGTTGCTCGGCCCGCAATACCACCCGTCGGCCCGCCATCGGGAGGCGGGGGCGCCTCCAGCAAATACCAAGTAACCCATCCATCTCCGCGGCCCGCATTGGCCACATAGGAGCTCGTGCGGAACAACAGGCGAAGATTGCCGGCCGCAGGCCCGCTGTCTGGATTGAGTAGTTCCGTCTCGAAGTCGGACGGGCAGTTGTACAACGGCACCAATGTCTCACGGAATTGTTTTACATTCAGGTCGGAAACGTTCGTGATTTCAAGCGCGGGATTGTACAGTTTCCTTAACGCATCATCCTCGGCGTAGGGCATGATCTCGCGCGTCCAGCCGTTGTAGTAAAGGGTCGTCAGATTGGTGCAGCTCTCGCGAATAGCTCCAACCGGGAATACTTTTTGTGAATCATGGTAGTTATGAATTGCGATGCCAATGTTCTTCAGGTTGTTCATGCAGGAAGCGCGGCGGGCCGCTTCACGAGCGGCCTGAATGGCCGGCAACAAGAGCGCAACCAGAATGCCGATGATTGCAATGACCACCAATAGCTCCACGAGCGTAAAGCCTCGTCGGCTCCCGCGCGGCGGATGTGAATTAGCGGCCATCTCCTGTCCTTTCCTAATTCCCTCTCCCACTGGGAGAGGGACTCCTAATGCCTTTCAGGCTTGAAATCTCGAATTGAATTCCGCGACGATGCCCGATCATCCCCAACAACGCCATGAGCGATAGCGCCGCAGCAGAAGGCTCCGGCACATTCGCAAAACCAATGTCCAATCCGGCAAGCGAGCCCCCAGCGCCGACAAACGCAGCCTTCCACTGATGGAAGTCCGCGAAGTCGACGACTCCATTGGTAATCAAATCACCCATCGAGCGGGCAGCAACCCTTTTACGAAAGTTGGCCCGAATTGGCTCAAAATCGTCCGGGAACTCGCCTCCGATTCCGTCACCGTCGGTGTCTCCTGGGACGGGCGGTGGCCCGCCGAACATGGCCATAAGAACTTCATCTACACTCAACGGATGATCGTAAATTCGGACATCGTCGATAAAGCCGTTCCACTCGCGTTCCTGGCCGGTGACGCCGCCGCGCGCCCCAATGGCCCAGCCAACGCTGTAGTCCGGCAACATACCGGGGCCGTTTTCCACGACTGCGACCTCGGTCCCATTTCGGTAGAGACGGTAGGTGAACAGGCCCCCGCCAACGTCGGTCATCGTGCCGGCCAGATGTACCCACGTGTTAACGTCCTCGGCAGGAGCGACGAACGTGGCGTGCATATTGGGGGACCATGTTCCAAACTGGTAGGAAGAAGTGGTCGCGGTGTTGACACCCGTTCGGAGAACAAATTCCCGTTGCGGAAGCCCACCGCCCGTCTGATGACCCCGCTGCAGTATGCCGGCGTTCGCCTGGCCTTGTGGCAACACATTGGGCTTCACCCACGCCGCCACGCTCATTTGGCCAACGACATTCAAACTCGCCGGGTTACCAAGGTCAATCTTCGAGTTATTTCCATCTCCGGAGTAAACCATGCCGCGCTCCGGATCGGGGTCGACCACAATCGCGGCGGTGCCTGCCAAGGTGCCATTCGCGCCGTTTCCGGTCAGATCGGTCGCCATGCCATCTTCGAAATCCCAATGCCCAACGAGGGCCGCGCAGAGCGAATTTGGTGCTCCAAGCGCTGCCGCAGCCGTTAGCAGGCCGCAGGCGGCGAACTTCTTGAAATTCGATGAGAGGTTCATGGATTTTGATCGCTTCCAGGTAGGTCCACTTGCCCGAATCGCGCAACGATCCGCTCCACCGTGATTCAATTTCTGCGATTCATCAAACGCTTTGCGCTGCTCTCTGTGCCGTAACAAAGTCATGCACTAACTGCGTCGAGTCCGAATTAAAGTCCCAGCGCTCAAGAATGCGACAACTGCAAGCGCGGCGGAAGCCGGTTCCGGCACGCTGAAGAAATCAATGTCCATTCCGGCAACCGAGCCGCCGCCGACAAACGCGGCTTTCCACTCGTGGAAGTCGTCGAAGTCGATGACGTTGTCATCCACTAAATCGCCCATGTTGCGTTCGGAGACTGCTTTGCGGAAATTGGCCCGGATCGGTTCAAAATCGTCAGGGAATTCTCCGCCGATGCCGTCGCCGTCGGTGTCGCCCAGCACGAGCGGTCCGCCGGGGAGATGGATCCCCTGTTTGTACGCGAAGAAATCGACGTCGATGGCACCCATTTGTGGCGTACCACCTACGCCCATGGCAAGATAACTCAAAGCCGGACTGCCGTAATCGTTCCCTGTGCCAGACGTGATGTGAAAGACATTGGCGGTTTCGGACCCATCGAGAAACACCTCGACTCGATGCGTTCCGCCACCGGATTGGTCTGGCTGGATCGTGATCCAGAATTCATGGAATGCTGTAAGATCGGCAAACGGGAGCACATTGATCGTGCCTTCGTTTTGGAAGGGATCAACAGTTCCTGATGGCGCGGTCCCATTAAGGCTGTTCATTGTCAAGCCGGTTGTGCCAAACGGTGTCGCATTATCGCTGCGAAGATCAGAAGCGAGGGGCAAATTAAAACTGATAACGCCGCGTCCTGGACGAGCTGCGTCTCCGTTGGCCGATGACTCGCGGATGCCGAAGTTGCCCTTGCCGCCGTCGTGACCGAGCCAGCCGTTGCCTTCCGCTGGCCAGGGGGTGCCGTGCGCGACGCCGAAGTTCTCTGCACCGGTAGCAGCAGTGAACATCGGGTCAATTATGCCCGTCGCGGCGGTGGCCACGCGAGCACGAAATGTCAGCGTTACACCGTCGGAGACAATCGTATCGGGGTTCGTCACGCCCACGTCATTGGCAATATTGTGGCCGAGATAAGCCCGTCGATTGGATGGGTCGGGGATACTCGTCGGAGCGGCGGTAGGGTTTCCGGTGTCCTGTAAGCGGATAAAATCCGTACCGCCCTGAGTCAGCGCGCTGATGCCGCCGGGCGCGTTTCCAGCGGCGAACGTGCCGCCCAGCGCGCTGCCGTCCCAGGAGTCGCTGCCGTTTTCTCGGTCCCATGTTCCATCGAGAGCGTCAAATCCCGGTGCGCCTAAGCTTCCAGGTGCCGCAGCGGCTCCCAAATAAGCGTAGGTCCAGCCGCCGGTCGGATCGTCATACGCGATACTTACAGCGCGTACTTCGCTGGAAACGCAAAGGAACGCAGCTGCGATGATGGTGACGAAAGTGATTCTCATAGGAGCAACAGATCCATTGACTTTGAAGCGTTCAGTACCTTGCCCGTTCCATTTCAAACGCTGACTAGCGTGGTCGACAAAGTTGTGTTTTGGCGGTCGTTCGGTGTCGGTTACTCCACACTTCGCGGAAATTAGCGACTAGTTCTCAACGTGCGCCTCCCACTTACTGCTGCAAACGCGAGCAAAATCAACACAGCCGAGCCGGGCTCGGGAACGTTTGCGCCGAAGCCCAAATCAAGTCCAGCGAGCGAGCCGCCTCCGCCCACGAATGCGGCTTTCCATTCATGGAAATCCTGGAAGTCGACGACGTTGTCGCGGACCAGGTCACCCTGGGTGCGTTCGGCAACTGTCCTGCGAAAATTCGCGCGAATTGGCTCGAAGTCTTCGAACTCGACAACGCCGTCGCCGTCCGTATCACCGGGCACGAGCGGCGGGCCGCAACCGCCCACCATGAAGCACACGGAATTAAGAAACAGCTGATCGCCGGCGGTCGTAAGGTCATGCTCGCCAGCTAGCTGGATATCAGCCGGTGATGAAGGCTCGCGGGTGCCGCTCAAGAAAGCCATACGCGGGCTGCCAAGCATCGTGGTGCCAATAGTCGAACCCGCCGGCCAGTGACCGATCAGCATGGCATTCGCGCCCGAAGCGGCGTCGGCGCTTACCGAGGCTA
This sequence comes from Lacipirellulaceae bacterium, assembly GCA_036503915.1. GTDB lineage: Bacteria > Planctomycetota > Planctomycetia > Pirellulales > Lacipirellulaceae > JABDGM01. The sequence goes on from DASXWB010000107.1 coordinate 4,526, forward strand.
GCACCGTTCCGCCGCCCGCAGGCGGCTGGGTGACGACCGATATCCCGCGCATCGGAGTGCCATTGGGAGTGGAAATCGGGTACGTGGCAAAAGTCATGTTATTGCTTGCGTCGAGCGCAATGCCGTCGAAGATCGGATGGCTCGGCAGTGCGGCGGTCAAGGTAACCGGACCTGCCGTCGACGTATCCGGAATCGTGTCGCCCGACATGAACTGCAGCCGATTATTTCGCAGAATATATCCGGACATCATCATCATTGGCTTCGTGACGCCCTCGAGCCAAAGGGATCTTTCGGTCGCAGCGTCTCCGCCTTCACCATAAGCGCCGCTGTTTACCTGCCGACTGGCGATTACAAGATCGAAGGTGTTGAGATTGTCAATAAAGGCTTGGTTTGGCGTCGCCGAAAGGATGCGAGTTACCGAGTGGCCATCGCCCCGCAGCAAGTCGACATAGCCTTGATCGGTTGCCGTCGTATATCCCTGAGCTGACGCCTGCGGTTCCGGATCGTCCGTACCGTGGAAGGTAAGCCAGGCGATGTTTACGGCGCCGGCAGGTGGTGCCA
>DASXWB010000108.1:0-12783 GCA_036503915.1 Lacipirellulaceae bacterium
GCCTCCGCAGCGGAATGCAGCCGCAGACCGAGATCGCGGCCGCTCTCATCGAGCTCCCATTCGCCGAAGGGGCTGCGATACACGCCGCCTTCCGAGCTGAAATCGACTTGCTCGGCAATCAGTCGCTCGACGAGCCGGCTGGCGCGCAGCGCGGCCCAGCTATCGATTCGCCTCGTGGGTTGCCGCGGGGACGTCTCCAATACACCGACAGCGATAAACGGAAATTCGCGCTGGATTCGATCGAGTAAATCGTTGGCGGCTTGTAACTGCGGCCAAACACCCAGCGCCCGGCCCACGGCCCTGCGGGCCGCGACGTATTGCTTACGCTCGATCAGCCGCTCCGCCTCCTCCAACTGCCGCGACGCGGCCGTTTCAAATCGACGCTGCCAGTTGGCCACTGCTTCCTCGGCGAGGCCGGGAAATTGCCGCTGCCACATTTCAAGCACGCCGCGAGCGGCCGAATAGTTGCCCTCGCGCAGGTAGCGCTCGATGATCTCTCCGGCGACGGTTTCCAGTGCGCCGGCAAAGCCAGCGAATGCTGGATTGTGCTCGTGCAGCGTAACTAGAAGCGCAAGCGCCCGATCGTGCTGTTTCGCCTGATAGAGCGCAAGCGCGTTGCGCCGCAGGTAGTCGCTCACGGCATCACGTAAACCCGGATAGGTTGGATAATCGGCCTGCAATCGGGCGAAATAATCGTAGGCCTCGTCGAATTTCCCGGCGGACGTAAGTTTCCGTGCCTCATCGAACAACATTTGTTCGTACACGCGGACCTCCGCCACGTTGGCCCACAAGACTTCGAATTCTTCAAGCGGTCGATCCAACAGCCGAACGGCCAGCGTCCCCTCCGTGGGAATCGCAGCCAGAGGCCGCTGCGGCAGCGCCAGCAGCGAGACTTCATACGCCTTGCCGCCATTGGCGCGATTGAGGACGACGACGTCGAAAGGCGTGCGCTCAATGAGTGGGCGGCGCGCGGTCGGCGCGTCCTGAGCCCGCGCCAGCGCGGCGCCCATGAGCAAGAAGACATTTAATGTGCGCGCAACCGTTGTAATCATGACGCGACTCACGGCCCGTCGACGACAAGCAGCGTGCCGTCATGCGCAGAGAGCACCAGGCGCTGTTGAAAACGAACCGGTCCCGATGCGAGCGGATGCTCCAGGTCCTTGGCCGCGAGCGCCGCGCCATCGCCCGTGGCCCGCCGCTCGATGATGCCTTTCTTGTATGCGACGAGCACGGCATCGTCGACGCTTAGCGGCTCGCCTGCCAGGTCGCCATGCTCGAGTTTCACGCTCCACACCACTTCACCTGCCGACGATATGAGAATCAACTGCTCGTCGGCTGTGGCCAGGAGGGCCGCATTTCCAACCGCATGCGGTCCCCACACGACCTGCGCGGGCAGCGCGAATTCGCCCGAAGGCTTCAACGACGGCAGGCTGAAACGCAGCAGATGCGAGCCGCCGCCGACCGCGAGAACTGCATCGCCTAAGACGACAGGGCGCGATCCGATCGAATACGGACCCGCCTTAGCTTCGACAACGGCGCGCAAATGCGGCTGCGGCTGTCCGGTAGCTTCGACAAGGTATATTTTTTCGCTTCCATCCGCAATGACGAAACGGTGAGCCGCTGCGTCAACCACGGCCGCGGGCTGATAGGCCACCGTCTTCCCCGGCTCGAGTTGCGGCTGAAACGGGACGCCGAGTTGCGCCCCGTCGTCTGGCCGCAGATAAAACACCTGCCCGACACTTGTCGGCACAATAAATCCATCGCCCAGCGGTGTGACCGCGCATGCGAGTGGACTCTCAAGCTTGACCCATTGCGTAGCGCGCTCGGCCAGCGCTGGATTGTATAGCAGCAGCCGATCGAAACCGGGCGCGCAAAACGCGGCGCGGCCACGGCCCAGATGGACGGCCGCAGTGATCGCGGGCAGTTCGGCCGGCGACGGTTGTGCCGCGAGCGGCTGATCCTGCACACGAGATCGGATCGCCGCCTCGCCAAACGCAAACACATGCCCATCGGCGCTGCAAAGCGCCAGCGTCTTGGAAGGTTCATTCACAATAGGCGGCCCGGCCGGGGGCAATGCCAGCTCCGTCTCCCACAGAACGCGCCCATCGGCGGTGGCCGTCGCCGCAACCACAGCGCTTGCGCGGCCCTGCGGCCGATGCACGTGCACGAGCGTCTCGCCAAAGACCTCCAATGGATGATCAAACGTACTGCCGGCGAAATTCTCGCGAATGCTTTGCACCGGCAAGCGGTTGCCGGTCGGCAGAATTGAATACTTAGTTAATTGCGTGTCGCCGATCCACACATGCCGGTCCACTACCGCCACGTGCCGCGCCAGCGGCTCTGTGCCCGATGGTTCGCGCGTGGCTACGCGTGAAAGCGACTTGTCGCCTTCGGCCGATGCGACGTCATACACCTGAATTTGCCCGCGATCGGTGAAGACCAGCAGCCGGCGGCCCGCGACGATCGGCGGGGCGGCAGGCAGGCCTTTGAGACGGCTTTGCGTCTCCTCCTTCGCAACGACGCCCTTGTCATCCAGAGACAAGAGATGCAGCCGGCTTGTTTCGACACCGTCGTTTTCGACCACCGCTAATTTGTCCAGCACATGAGCCGGCGGGACGCTGATGCTGCCCTCGGCGTGGCCCAAATAATACACGCCGATACAGGAGAGGTCCGCAAGCGCGAGCGTATACAGGTTGGAATGCGCGCCGGCCACATATAGCTTTTCGCCCAGCCGGTCGGCCGCCGGCGGAACGCGGAGCGACTGAGCAAATTGCACAAATCCCGCGCGAGAACCCGAGTTCAAATCGATGACATGCAGCCGGCCGGATTCACCCGCGAGAAATGCTCGCTCCCCCACGACGACCGGCTGAGCGAAGGGTTCCCCGATGTCTTGCCGCCAGAGCAGCCGGCCAGTTGCCGCCTCGAGTCGCAGTAGCTCATGGCGCGCCGCGTCGGTGATCAACACGTCGGCGCCGGTTCGCACCGGCGCGCCTGAGAATGCATAGCCCACCTGGCGGCGCCACAGGAGTCGGCCCGTTGACGCTTCGAGTCCGTATGCGGCGCCGTTGACCCGCACGCAGGCGATGTTGCTTCCGTTCGCAGCAGTCGACGGTCCGCGATGATGGGCCACGGCCAGGGCAGCGATCCATGGCGTCGGCCGCTCGCTCGTTTCCGCCGCTTGCTCATCGGCGACAAACTTGATTGCCGCCCGCTCGGCGATCGCCGCTTTTTGCAGCAGTTCCGCCAGTTTGGCGTCTCCAGCCAATTCCGGATGCTGCTTCACAAACTCAAACCGTCGGGCGTATGCGGCACGCGTGTCGCCAGAACGGATTGCCTGGTCCATGGCCGCAAGAGTCGCGTCGAGGTCAGTCAGCGACTGTTGTCGTCGCCGCACGCGCTCTAGCGTTTGACGAGTTACTTCCAGCTCGGATTCATCTCGCAGGGATTTCGGGACAAATTTGGTATTGCTGGCGAGGGCCAATGCTTCGCTCGAAGCGCCAACTAGTCGTTCAGCGTCAGCGGGATTCGAAGCGGCTTCGGCTTCCGTCGCTAAACCCTGAGCGATCCGCGGCAGCAGCGCCGCCAGCTCCGCGTGCGCTTCGCTGAATTTTTCCTCGCTTTCGATGGCGTCAAGCTCTTCTTTTGCGATATCCAACGCGACGCCGTAACTGGACGCTTCTGTCGCCTTGCGCAGGCTGGCCATGGCCAACTGCACTCGCGCTAAGCTGTGCTCTCGATGCCGGGGAAACTTTTCCAGGAATTCTTGATAATGTGTAATTGCCTGTGTATACGAGCCGGTACTGAGTGCGTCCTGCGCCAACCGTAGTTTCTCGTCGCCGGTCTCCCAATTCAGAAGCCATGCGATTGTGCCGCCGGCCAGCAAGAGGACGACCAGCGCACCGCCGCCGAGCAAGATCAACGGCGAATCCCACTCACTCTTGCCTTTCGCCTGTACCCGATCGCTGCGGCGGTCCCGATCGGTTGTCGCTGAGCGGCGCGGCTTCCGGTCTCTCGCTGCTTTTTTCGTGGGGCGCACTTCTGTAGCGGGCGCTTCCTCAGCGACCTCCGTCGTTGCCTGATCGGGACGCTGGGGTGGCTCCGTTTTTCGCGGCAAACGCTTTTCGACCGGCGGAGTCTTAGTCGTCGCAACCTTTATCTCGTCGCGCTTCCCCGCCGGCCTAATGTCGGTTGCCGCCGCGTCGTTATCCAGCGCCGGATTCAGTTCCTGGTCCTGTGGCGGCTTGGCCTCCTTGCGATTCTTGTGGCCCGTCAGAAATGGCGCGAAAATCGAGCTGCTTTCTGGATCGTCCTGGTCTTCCGGAAGAGGAATAAGTGCAACCTCATCATCGGCCGCTACCTCTCTTGCCGCCGCATCGACGTCGATTCCGCTCCGCATCAAGCTGCCGAGTACTTCCGTGGCCTGTCGATGAGTGATGTGTTTCTTTTCGACAAGAAACTTGGCGACGGCCTTGGCCGACAATGGTCGATCAGTCTGCGCCAGCTTTTCGCGCAGCTTGGTCATCACGCGGTCGGACAGCAGGCCGCGTTCTTCAAGCTCGTCTATAAGTTTTGCGAATGACATGGTGGGAATGGTGAGTAGGTGAGTAAGTGAGTAGGCTTCCAACTATACGACTTATTCACCTGCTCACTTAGTCACCTACTCACCTTGATCAAAGATCGCCGTCCTCATAGCTCATCAATCGAATGTCTTCCATTCCGACGGCCGATCCGGCATCGAGTGCTGCTACAACATGTTCATGGGTGGCGTCGCCATTGGCCTGGACGAGCATTTTGGCCGGCCCCGGGCCATCACCGTCACCCTTACGTGCCTCGCGCACTTTGGCTTGCATGTCGGTGATGCTGGGCGCACGCTGTTCCTCGGTCCATATGGGGCAGCCGATCCAAAATACATTGTCGCCATCGACGCGGATTACAATTGAGTCCTTTTCCAGGTCCTCGACGGTTTGCGACTCGGCCGCCTCTTCCTCCTGGATTGGCGGCACTTCCAGTGATTTCTGTATGACGAACGCGGCCGTCACCGTAAAGAAAATCAGCAGCAAAAACGTGACGTCGACCATCGGCGTCATGTCCATTTCGGCCTCGGCTCGGTCCGCACCGCGACGCTGCAATTCGGCTACGTCAATGGCATCGGGCGTCGGTTCGGACATGACCGCAGCTCCGCGTCTACTCGGTATCCAACACGGCGAGGTGAAGCTTCACTCCCTCGACTTGCGATGCTGCCTTGATTAGCTGGGCGACGTCGCGATGGGCGACGTTCTTATCGCTTTTGATTACGACCGAGGTCTTGTTCTCTCGAAAGCCTTGCTCCACCAGATCCCTTATTCGACTTGACCGCGCCTGATTATCCTCTGGCAGTTCGGTCCCTGGAATTCGGCCGTCGGCCGCAAACGCCGGGGCGGCGCCTAGCCCGCCTTCGGCCAGCGTGAAAATCACCGAATCGTGTTGAGTCACTGCCACGCCATGCCGCGCCGCGGGGAGCTCGATCGCGGTCTTTTGATCCGGCGTTGACGACACGAGGAAGAAAATCAGCAGCAAGAACACCATGTCGATCATCGGCGTGATGTCCAGATCGGCATCTTCGCTCTTGCGTCTTGACGGCACCGCCGGCTGGGCTTCTTCTTCGGGCCGCAGGTCTTCTTGTTTCGCCACCAGCAGCATGGTTTATCGCCTAACTTCGGCGGGTTCACTGACGAGCTTGACGGCCTCGATCAATCGCGTCAGCCCAGCCGCCACCAGGTCTTCCATTTTGCGGATTCGCACGTTAATCGCGGCCAGGCAAACCAGAAGCGGCATCGCGGTCGCCAATCCGATAGCCGTGGTTATCAAGGCAAAAAAGATATCCTGCGCCAATTGGCCTGGGTCGACTTTCGTGCCGCTGCCCAAATTGGCGAACGCGCCCATCATGCCGATCACCGTGCCGAAAAGCCCAAGCATGGGTGCCGTCTTGATCACCGTGCCCACCCAGCTTAAACGATGCTCGAGGTCAGCCAGCACGTCGTTCTGCAGGCGCTCGGTAAGGCGGCGCTGAAGCTTGTGGAAGTCCATGTCGCGGTTCTCGATCGCGTAAAGCGCGAGCTGAGGCATCGCCTTGCGATTGCTTTCCGATAGTGCCGCGGCTTCCTCGAATTCACCGCTTTGCAGTTTGTCTTCGAGCTCGTCCAAGAACCGATCCTGGTCGGCTTCGCGGCGGAATTGCACCTGCGCCACGCGCCGCCAGGCCAGCACCACGTTAAAACCGCCCCACAATGCTATGAGCGCCTGGGCACCGTAGACGGCGACTCCAATAAGATAAAAAAGTTGTTCCATGCTTTGCTTCGGCGAGCTAGGCGTGCCGTCCGATTGGTGGGGTGGGATGTTGCGTGGATCCTCGCATTTTGAAAGCGATTGGGTGCCTATGTATTTGTCGCTCCGCATGCGTTGGCTTTAGATTTAGTCCTTAGCGGTAGGATTGCTGCTCGACGCTCAACTGAAAACGGTCGCCGACCGGCGTCACGCGAAACACCGTGTGGCGAATCTCTTCCGGCTTGCGCTCCCCGGCGTGCTTCTGTTCCAAGCCTAAGAGGATGGCCTCTGTTTCCGGGGGAAAGAACTGCAGGATGATGTCACCCTTGTCCGCGATGCCCGCTTTGGCGGTCAGCTGGCGATCCAGCGCCGCAAAGCTCGTCTCGGCTGAGTTCATGAACATGCGCTGGTCTTGCGATGGATCCGCGCCGCCGATCCGCACGCTGGGCTTGTCGCGGCTTAGATTATAAGTGTAGTGAACCCTGTTGTCGTGGCCCAAAACTCCCAATTCAATGTGCAGGGAGTCGAGCCACTGCGCATATTGCCGAAGGCTGGCCGGTTGGAAGCGAATCTCGCGCGTCGGCTCGTCGGGACCGCTGCCGGTTCCTGAACCGGCTCGCCGGTTGTCACCGAATCCCCTGCCGTGGCCGGTCTCCAGTTGTGAATCGATATCCTCGTCCGATAACAGGGCCGTCCTTGCCGCCACGGCCGAGGCCACGGCGCTGAGCGTGTCCTGAAGTTGCGGCTCAATCAAATCGGGAACTTCTTCGATGCCGGGCGGCTCCAGGTCGCGTGCGAGGCCCATGGCCGCGTCCGCTGGCCGGCCCGCCGGATTTACCGGTTGAAACGGAACCGCTCGCTGTGTGTCGATCAATTGACGCGCCACGTACACGATGATCAGGCCCGCCACGGTAAAACCAGTGATTACCAACACCGAAATGAGCAAGCTAGAGACGCGATCGTATGCGTTAACACGCAATTGATAACGGGATGTCGTCTGGGGAACGGACATGCCGCGCGCGCCGAGCGAAGTTCAGGTTAGGGAGGAGTAGGAAGCGACGCTTTTATTTTCTATTCGCTTACCCATTACTCATTTATGCCCGCATTCATTCTTTCAGAAGGCAGCGGGACGAATCGACTTGTACCAGTTCTTCCATTTGTCGAGGGCGTCGTACCGCTGCTCGTCGGTGAACTCATCGGGCGGGCCGTAGCCTTTGAAGCTGCGGCTGATGAATTGCAAGCCGTTGCGCGCTTCCAGAACAACGCGCCTGTCGGGGTCCGTGAGCGCGTACAGGAGCGAAGGAACGTAGTCCAAATTTCCGCTTCGCCCAAGAGCGCGCACGGCCAAGAGCCGCACTTCCGGCTCGCCTCCGCGCACAAGTTGTTGCAACCGGCGGGCACTTTTTTCGTCTACCTGCTCCACAACCAACTGACTCGGATCCCTTGCCAGTTCATCCAGAACGGCCGCGTCCTTATCGTCGATCATCGACAAGAGCTTGTCGACTTTGGTGTGAATCTGCTCGACAATCAGCTGGCCGTTGCGCATCTTCGCGCGCGACAGATTGCTTGGCAGACCACGACCGCTTAACAGCGTACCCTCGCCCAACCCGCGGCCCAGGCTCTTCTGCGTCGACCGCAACAGGAATAACGTCGCAAACGCCGTGTCGCACTCGGCACCGCAGTAGCCCTGCCAGCTTCCATCCTCCTTTTGATCCGCGGCGAGGAACTTATAGCCGTCGTTATACCATTTCGGACTTTCGTCGGATGTGCCTTCGAACGTCTCTTGAAAGCTCTTGTAGCGCTCCAGGCCGTAGAGGTAATAGTAAACTTTGATGCTAAAGTTGATTTCGTAGTTTTTCACCATCCAGCGATGCCCGCCATCGATCGCCACGCCTAGTTTTTCAATGTTGGTGCGCTGCGGACGAATACGGCGCGCCGGGCCGGCACCTTGCCCAGCCGGCCGCAACGCCGCCGGCAGCGACGACTTTTCCTCGCGCGGCTCGGTCGAGACTTGGCCGAAGGTGGCCCCGAACAGGTCGGCGCAGATGTATGCAATACCCATCCCTGCCGCAAGCATCGAGGGATTCTTCTCCGTTTGCGGTATGAGGCCGGCAGTTGTTGAAACCTGGGCCTGATACCCCCAGCATCCATCAGGATCCTGCGTTCGCATGATCCAATCGGCGAGGTTTTCTACCGAGTTTCCATCCAGGCTGAAGCCCCGGCGATGGGCTTCCCAGTAGGCCAGCGCGGCATACTGCGTTTGTGACGTGTCGCCCGTGACGTAATCGTGGTAACCCCAGCCGCCGTGTGGCTTTTGCCGCGCCTTCATCCGGCTCAGGTACCATTCAATTTCGCGCCGGTGCGACTGAGACGATAGTTCGCACAGGAAAATGATGGCCAGGCCGTTGCTGTAAACATCCAGCACGGCATCCGGCGGGTTGGCCGACATCGTCTCCCGGCAAGCCGCCAACGCCTCATTCACGCGCGCATGATTGGTGCGGCCTGCCTTCAGAAACGCCAACCCCAACAGACACTTGCCACCCAGTCGCTCATCGCCATTCTTCTCCAAAAATGCAAGCGCCGAGTTGACAAGCTTCTTGACCTCGGGGCTGTCGGGCGTCACGCCTTGGGCGCGGCTATGCGGCAGGTTGCCAGCCACAATCGCCGCGATGCACGAAAATGCGCAAAGCGACGCAGCCCGGCGCCGCGACCGATGCTTACCGCTGCTGGCCCCTAAATCCATCATGCCTCTGTAGCCTGCCATTTACAGTCGGGCGGTTTTCCCTATTATGGAAACTACCGGACAGGTAGCTCAGTTGGTAGAGCACAGGACTGAAAATCCTGGTGTCGCCGGTTCGATCCCGGCCCTGTCCACTTAAGATTCGCCCGGCAAAGGCGGGTTTACTGCCGGGCCTGTTCCGTTGCCTGAATCATACCTGAGCGCGTCGGCGATTTGTAGCCGTCTTCAGGCCGAATCGAACAATGTCGGCCAGCATGCGGGCGACGCCTACGTCATCGTGTTCTGCAACTGAGCCGGATTTGCGAGGACTAGTCTGGGAACTCTGGTGATAGGCTGAACTTTCGCCGATTGTCACAATCCAGGTTCCATGTCGGCCACACCAAATTCCGTCGAGGCGCGGCAGGTGCTCGTTATTGGAGCCGGCGCAGCCGGGCTCCTGGCGGCAGTACGCAGCGCCGAGCGCGGGCGGCAAACGCTGCTCCTGGAAAAGAATCGCAAGGCCGGCGTGAAAATCCTGATGTCGGGCGGCACGCGCTGCAACATCACGCACGATTGCGACGCCGCCGGAATTATCGCCGCGTTCGGGTCCGCCGGCCGGTTTTTGCACTCGCCGCTGGCGGCGTTGGGCCCCCGCGAATTGGTCGATCTCCTCCATGCCGAGGGCGTGCCGACCAAAATCGAGCCGGGCGGCAAGATATTTCCGCAAAGCGACCGCGCCGCCGATGTGCTCAACGCGCTGCTGCGACGATTGAACCGCAGCGGGGCCGAATTGTCGCTTGCCGAGCCGGTAATCGCTGTCCAGCACGACCGTGGTGCCTTTCGAGTTGAAACCAATCACCGAACCGTGGAATGCCAGAAACTGATTGTTACTACGGGCGGCAAGAGCTATCCCGGCTGCGGCACGACGGGCGACGGCTACAGCTGGCTTGTCGACCTGGGCCACACAATTCGCCGCCCGCGCCCCGCACTGGTCCCGCTCACCAGCGACGAGCCGTGGTTGCACGAACTGGCGGGAATCACCGTGCCCGATGTGCTGCTGCATGTGATTGATCCGCAACTCGTCGAATCGCCGAACCGCAAACGGCGTCGCGATCGTTTGCCTGCCGGTTTGATGATTGAACGGCGCGGCTCGCTACTCTTTACACACTTCGGCCTGTCCGGACCGGTCGCGCTGGATGTCAGCCGAGCCGTGACGGCCGTTACGAATCCTCGCGCGCTTGTGATCGCAGCCGATTTCTTTCCCGGCCACTCGGCGGAATCTTTTAGCAATATGCTGGCTATCAGTGCCGCAACCGACGGCAAGCGAACGGTGGCTGGCATAATTGCCGATGAGCTGCCGCGGCGATTGGTTGACGCGTTACTACATCGCGCGGCAATTCCGTTGGGCCGTCGCTTGGCCGAGCTAAGCAAAACCGAGCGCGCAGCTCTGGTGCATCAAATGAAGCAGTGCGAAATTATCGTCACTGGCACGCGCGGTTTCGACAAAGCCGAGGTCACGGCAGGCGGCGTCGCGCTAGATGAAGTCGACTCGCGCAGCATGGAGAGCAAGTTGGTGCCGAATCTCTATATCGCCGGCGAAATCCTCGACCTGGATGGCTTCATCGGCGGCTACAATTTTCAGGCCGCCTTCAGCACCGGCTGGCTGGCGGGGGAGAGCGTGTAATGGATTCTGTGGGAGGCGTATCCGACGCCGATCTGCGAATTGACTGAAGTAGGATTCAATCGGCGTCGGAAACGCCTCCTACGCGCGATGTTGATGCTTACCGAAAATCTCGCGCCTTCACATCCAGCCGCTGCAGTTGTTCGGCCAGCGCTTCGAGTCGGGCGACCACGACGTGAATCACCGGCGCGAAGGATTCGGTCGTCGTTTGAATGTGGCCGTGGACGATCCAGGCCGGGGCGCGGCGGGCAATACGATAGTAGCGGTCCCAGGTGTGCTGGTGGACGACCAGGTTTACCGTGCCGGTTTCGTCTTCAAGCGTGACGAAGGTGATCCCCTTGGCTGTGCCGGGCCGCTGACGCAGCAGCACCAGCCCCGCCACGCGCACCAGCGCTTCATTCTTCAACTCCATCAACTGCCGCGCGGGAGTGATGCCCAATCGCTTCAATTGATCGCGATAGAAAGAAATCGGGTGCGCCCGAAGCGAGAGACCAGCCGTGCGATAATCGGCGACGACTTCTTCGTAGAGTTGCATGGGGGGCAATGCTGGAGCGACGGAGGATTGCAAATTGCAAATTGCAAATTGCAAATCGTCTGTTGCAGAAGAGTGTTGTTCGGCAATTTGCAATTTGCATTTTGCATTTTGCATTTTGCAATCTTCTTTCTCTTTCGGCGCGAACAACGGCATAGAGCGGCGCGTCTTTTCCTGGCCCAGCGCCTGCCACAGCGCCTGGCGCCGGCCAGCACCGACGGAGCCGAAGGCGTCGGCCTCGGCGAGGCGCTTGATCACCGCCTGGCCCAAGCCCGTGCGGCGGGCGAAATCGTCGATCGATGCAAAGGGGCCGGCGACGCGGACCTGTTCGATCAGTTTGCCGTGCACTTCTCGCAGGCCGCCGATCATGCGTAAACCCAGGCGAAGAGTGACAGCCCCCGGCTCCGCCGGGGGTTTATTCGCCGAATAGTTTGTTGGCAAAGTTTGCATCGACTCATTTCTGCCGGGAGTAACCCCCGGCGGAGCCGGGGGCTGCTGACCTTCTAAAGTGCAGTCCCAATTACTGAAGTTCACATCAACCGGCCGCACCGCGACACCATGATCGCGCGCATCGCGCACCAGCTGGGCCGGCTGATAGAAACCCATCGGCTGGCTGTTGATCATCGCGGCGGCGAACGCGGCCGGGTAGTGATGCTTGAGCCATGCCGAGGCGTATACCAACAGCGCGAAGCTGGCCGCGTGCGATTCGGGGAAGCCGTACTCGCCGAAACCTTCGATCTGCCGATACACGCGCTGGGCAAATTCTTCGGGCAGGTTGTTGGCCCGCATGCCGTCCAAAAGCTTCTTGCGGAACTGATCGATGAGGCCGGGCCGGCGCCAGGCGGCCATCGCGCGGCGCAGCTGGTCGGCTTCGCCCGGCGTGAAGCCGGCCGCCACCACGGCCAGCCGCATCGCCTGCTCTTGGAAAATCGGCACGCCCAGCGTTTTCTCCAGCACCTGGCGGATGGCGTCGTTGGGATACGTTTCCTGCTCCTCGCCGGCGCGGCGACGCAGGTACGGATGCACCATGTTTCCCTGAATCGGTCCCGGGCGCACAATTGCCACCTCGATCACCAAGTCGTAAAACCGCCGCGGCTTGAGGCGCGGCAGCATCGACATTTGCGCCCGGCTCTCGATCTGAAATACGCCGATTGTGTCGGCCCGGCAGATCATGTCATAGACGTCTGGGTCTTCCTTGGGGACGGTGGCCAGCGTGAGATCGCGGCCGTGATGCTCGCGCACCAGGTCGAAGCACTTGTGAATCGCCGTGAGCATGCCCAGGCACAAACAATCGACCTTGAGAATGCCCAACTCGTCGAGGTCGTCCTTGTCCCATTCGATTACCGTCCGGTCTTCCATCGCGGCGTTTTCGATGGGCACCATCTCGCACAGCGGGCCTTGGGTCATCACCATGCCGCCGACGTGCTGCGACAGGTGCCGCGGGAAGCCGATAATCTCGTTCACGCAATAAACAAGCCGGCGGCCCAGCTCGGATTTCGGGTCGACACCCACTTCGCGCGCGCGGCGAGTGAGCTTCGGCTCTTCGCG
>DASXWB010000109.1:0-5820 GCA_036503915.1 Lacipirellulaceae bacterium
GCTTAATCACGTCACGATCCACAGTCCTTCCGAACCACGACCTCTCGGATCATTTGTTGCAGCTCCTTGATGTCGGACCGGATCTCCGCGCGCAGCACGTGGTGCGCCTGCTCCAGCGACACGAGCCGCGCGCGAATCTCCGCCATGTCCGTCGCGCGAGCGTACACGCGCCCGTTGCACGGCTCATCGTTGTGTTCGCCATTGTGCAGCGACATCCACTTGAGAATGCCGACGGCGAGTGTGCCGAGCGTGCCAAGGATCACGGTTGCGACAGGCCAGTCCATGTTTTTCATTGGGGCGAGGTCTCTGAAATGGAAGAACGACGCTTTAATTCGAAGGCGGAAGGCGGAGTGGGGAAGGCGGACGATCGTATGCTCCGCCATCCCCCTTCCGCCCTCCCCCTTTTGTTCGTCACGGTCCCGGCGCCGCGGGAATAACGGGGGCCGCTGCCGATGCGCTGCCGCCCGAAGCCGCGCCCGCCCCGCTCATCGTCGCGTCGCTGCGCGTGGCGGCGTAGTACAGCGTGAGGTTCGTCGGCCAGGGAGTCAGTTCAGGCAACTCGGTCACCGGAATGCCCTCGGCCAGCACGTCGAGTCGGTCTTCCGTGAACACGCGATCGAGCCGCGGCACGGTGTCGACCATTTCAGTTTGCGTGAAGAAGTCGCCCGGGTTGTAGGCCGCGAAGTCGGCATCGGAGAGCGCAAATCCGTCGGCCGTCGCTTCGGCGCGCGTCTTGCCAAACAGCTCGATGGCCATGTTCGTGTACACGCGCTTGATGTACTGGCCAACTTGGCCGGCGAAGGCGGTAGAAATTTCCATGCTCTTGCGGTTTTCGGTGTGCTGCATGGCTTCGGCGAGCGAAATCAGAATCAGCTCGGCCCAGCGGCGCATGAACGGGTTGCGCACGAGGAAGAACGGCACGGGAAACACTCGAAAGACTTCACCGGCCGGGCGCGCGTGGACGACTTCCATGTTGTTCTCGCCCGGCGGCACGGCCCGACCGGCGAGGATGTTTGCCGCGCGGATGTACAGCTTGTGAATCCGCTTGGCCGTGTTGATCGACGGCGGGATGCGCAGGTCGGCGTCCTCATGGTGCATGATGTGGAACAGGTTGCGACCGACGAGGTACGTCCAATCCAGAATTTGCGGATTGAGGCTGCCGACGTCATTCGACCAGTTGGGCACGGCATAACCGGCCTTGCCAAACTCGCCGACGTTGTACCACAGGACGGCATCGGTGTTGGTGATGGGCATTGTGGGGCTCCTTGTGGGGGTCAGGTGAGTAGGTGAGTAAGTGAGTAAGTGTATCTCGATCAGTCACCTACTCGCTTACTCACGTACTCACTTACTCACCTGCTTGCTGCCAGATGTTGTTTAATGAGTGAGTCCTGCGCCTGGAGAATTTCCGTCGCACCGGGGTATTTTCGGGCAACTTGCTCGCAGGCCCATTGATGCGCCTTTGCGAACGAGTCTTTTTCGACGGACACGTAATGGGTTTCTGCAACGGTACGCTGCGGCGGTGGTGGCGAGTCGACGGCGATTGGATGCGAAGCAGGGAGCAAGGAGCCGGGAGCGTGGAGTGCGGAAGTTACTCCGTGCTCCATCCCGGGCACCCTCTGGGTGGCTCCGCGCTGCTTCAAGCGGCGGCCGGCGAGGCCGCCGGCGATAATCACGGCAGCTGCAACCGGTCCGCTCAGTCCGAGCGCGCCGACGAGCAGCTTGCCGAATGATAAACCTTGGAAGAATCCAACTTTGTTTGACGCGATTTGTTTGAGGCGTTCTTCGAACGACTGCAGGCGCGCGTGAATGCGCGAGTCAATGTCATGCAATCCCGAGGCTTCGCTTTTGTCGGGCGACTGAACCCCCGGCAGAGCCGGGGGCTGCCGATCGGTCCTGCCGAGGACGCGATTTAGGAATTCGCGCACGGGGCGGCCGCAGGTGGCGTAAGTGAGGCCGTCGCGTTGGCCCCAGATGACGCCCACGAGCTGGCCGCTGCTGTTCAGGACGCCGCCGCCGCTGTCGCCGGGGCGGGCTGCGCCGGCGATGGTGAGTGAGTGATACATGGCGCCAACGGCAGTTGCCGCGCCGATAATATTGCCGCGGAAACAGCGCAGCTGGCCGTCGGGGCCGTAGCCGCAAGCCGATAGGAGGCCGCCCGGTTCCTCCTCGCTGACGTCAATTGGTTCGGCATCGGGACGACGAATCAACAGCGCAGCAAGGTCGTGCGCCCGGTCGCGCTCCACTAGCCGCGCGGCGAAGCGCTGGCCGTCGGCAAATGATACGATGATGCGGCCGCCGGCGCTGTCGAATAGATGCGCGCACGTGAGCACCAGGCCAAGCGATTTGCTGCGGCGCACGAGCGTGCCGCTGCCGCTGCTGCCGTCGGCGACCATTATGCGGCAGTGGGCGGACGCGGCTTGCGATTGCGGATTTCGGATTTCGGATTGCGGATTGATCGATAGCGTGCACAGTTGCTGCCCCGTAACCGGATCGACGCAGCAGGACTGCGCTCGGCACGCGGCCGCAGCACACGCCGTGAGCGCAAGCGCCACTCCAATCCGCACTCCGAAATCCGCAATCTGAAATTTTGTTGTGAACGCGATCATGGGATCAAAGTAAATGCGTATTGATAAAACGGGCTGCGCGCGAGGTCGGCCGGCTCGGTGAGGCGGTCGGCCAGGTGGGGCACGGGGTCAACGCCGCCGCCGAGGCGGTCGGTCATGGCGCAGGCCTGGCTGCAAAACGGCGGCCGGCGATCGATCGCGTCATCTTCAAAATTTGCCCGCACTGCCAGCCGCACGACCGGCAGATGGAGCATGGCGGCCGCGAGCACGGCTGCGTAACCGTAGTCGCAGCCGGCCAGGCGGCGCATCAATTGGGTGGAGCGCGCTGGATCGTACTCCGGCCACCGGTTCGCAGGGTTGGCGTGGTAAACATCGATTCGAGCCGGGAATTTTTTGACCTGGCTTTCGAGCGTAACGGCCCGGCCGCCGTGCCACTCGCGCACTTCGAGGCAAAACAAATCTTCGCCCCACCAGGCGGCCTTGGCGGCGTGCGAATGCGCGCCGCGCCCAGCGATCGAAATCAGCCCGCGACGGCGCAAAAGCAAGAGGTCGCCGTCGCGGATCGAGTGCCGCGCGGCGGCCAGGGTGACGAGTTTTTGCGTATCGTTTTTCATAAGCGCAACAAAAAAGCCCGAGGCCGGACCGATGTCCGGCTTCGGGCTCTTGCGGATACGTTTGCTTTGAGCAACGCTCCGCTGGATACCTTTCAGCGTTGGGAGCAGTCTAGCATAATTGGTGGCCGAAAACAAGAAGCAAAAACGGCCACTCGCTTTTTAAGGATGCCGGATGCGGGATGCGGGGAAAACATTTTCGAACCCCGCCACTGCATCCCGCATCCCGCATCCTCGCGCTGCTACTGCGTTTGGATGGTTGCTTGCGGCCGCGTGGCGACGCGGCCGGGCGTCGCGCTTTCGTAGGCGCTGAATTCGGCCCAGACGGGCAAGTGATCGGAGACTTGCAGGGCCTGCTCGAGGTTGAGCTTGAAGGTGTGCGGGAAGTTATACACGCCCCAGCGGCCCGAATATTCCGCCGTCGACGGTTGATGGAACACGATGTTGTCGTAGAGCTCGGTGCCGCGCGTGTTGGTCGGCACGCCGCGTACCACAGGCCGCACGCCGTCGAGCCGGCCAAGCTCGCCCAAGTGCTGGTCGTCGACGTTGAAGTCGCCGAGCAGGATGATATCATCCTCGCCGCCGGAGGTGCGGCGGACGACCTGGTACACCTGCGCGAGTGCATCGAGTTCCGTGTCGGTCTCGTCGGGATCGGTGTGGATGTTCACGAGGACGAAGGTGAAGGCCTGTTGCGGCGGCGGGCCGCGGACGCGGAACATGGCCACCAACGGCTCGCGGTGTAAGAGGTCATCCGGGTCATGCACGGTGTACATCATGCGACGATTGACTTCGATGGCGGCCGTGTCGTAGAGGAATGCGTACTGCTCGGTGTTGGAGGAACGGCCGAGGCGCGGGCCGACGATGCGGTCGTACACCCGGCCGTTCTGGTTGACGAAGTTGCGCAGGAAGTTGTCGATGAGATAATTGTCCTGCGTGCTGATTTCCTGGATGGCCACCACGTGAAAGTTGTGAACGATTGACGCAAGCGTGGCCATGACATACGGCTTGGCAGCTTTTGTATCGCCGAAGTCTTTGATATTGAACGAAGCGATGCGCACGGCGGGGCCGCCGAACATGGGTTGCGGCGGGACAACGTTCGGGGCCGCCGGAGCCGCCGCGTTCGAACCCGGATCGGGCGCAAGTTGTGCACCTGGCGTTGCGCTGGTAGCAGCGGGCGTCGTGCCGCCACCATTGGTCGTTTGCGCGGCCGTGGTGAGAATTGCGCCGAGCTTGCCAGCACCAGGTCCGGCGGTGAAATACCATCCGCCGCCAGCCAGGATGACAATCAAGAGAAGCGAATAAGGTCGTTCCACAGGCCCCTCCGTGGGCATGTGAATGCATAATCAGCTCAAGCGCGCAAAGCGACCGCACTTAGCCAAGTCGGCAGATGCAGGGCGGCGGGATTAAGGAAATTGGTCCACATCGGCCTGAAAGGCCGAGATGTGATAGCCCAGGGCAAGGTCAAGCGAGCATAGCGAGCTTCGACGTCGCCCTGGGTTAACGAGCCAATCATGTGCTCAAGCCCTGAAGGGGCGGGATGGCCGTGACGCCCCATCAATCCCACACATAGCGCTCGTCGTATTCGACCTCGTACTTGGCCAATATCTGGCGGTATTCGTCTTGGAATGATAAACGACCATGGTGTTCGCGCTGGTTGGCAATGTAATGTTTCAAGTCAGGCAATTGAGACTGGCCGATTGAAAACGCACCGTAGCCATTCTGCCACGCGAAATCGTGGTATTCGTCGCCTTTCGTTTTGATCCATTTTGACGAGCTCGTTTTGATTTCTTCAATCAAGGTGCTAATTGCCATCGCGCGCCAACGTACATGCGATGTGAATGTGATCATCCGCGCCGCCGATTTTTTGTGATGGGCATTTGATGTCGCGAAGGGTGCCGGCGAGGTATTTGAATAATTCCGTTTCGATTTCCACGCCAATCCATGGCCTGCGGTTTTTGGTGCTGAATACCAGATGCAGGATCACATTGGACAACGATTGGGCCATGGTTCGGTCTCCAGTTCCATTCCGCCCTTTCAGGGCTTCAATCTTATATCGGCACTCTACCCAGGGCGACGGCCAAGCTCGCTTCGCTCGCCTGGCCTTGCCCCGTGGCTATCGTATTGCGCCCTTTCAGGGCGAGCGCAAGGATTCTACGATGAGATTTGCGACGCCACCGGCCATTCCTTCTGCACTCAAACAACAGCATGACTCTCGACCAACCCATTACATTGCAAGGCGAGTTGACCCTCAAAGACGCGCGGCGGGGCATTCGATTGGCAACGTTTTCGTGGCGACGAACGACCCTGCTGATAGTAGCAGCCGCTGTTGTCTTAGTATTCGTAATAGTGCTCGGTGGAATTGGTTTGTCTGCTCGCGATTACGACCAATCAGCCGGCAATCGAATTTTGGTTGTCGTCTTTGTCGCGCTCCCGCTTCTATAGCTCTTACCATTTGCACTATATCGATATCGGCTATATCAAGCGTGGAAGCTGAAGACTGGCATCTTCGATGCGCACGAAACGATAATTTCAGCCGACGGACTTTCCACTCGCACGGACAATTCCCAGGCTCACATCCAATGGACTTTCTTTACAAGTTATCGGCACTCTACCCAGGGCGACGGCCAAGCTCGCTTCGCTCGCCT
>DASXWB010000110.1:0-8621 GCA_036503915.1 Lacipirellulaceae bacterium
TAACCATTCGATGCCAGCGGCAGTCGCAGCGACTCCACGATCTCGGCATCATCGTCGACAAGCAGAATCCGCTTGCCCTTTTTATCGCCGCTATCCTTATCTTTATCTTTTGCCATGAAGTTTGATAGATTCCTGAAATTAGTCGATGCGGGATGAACGATACGAGGTCACCGCACGCGGCGGTTGCCAACTTTCATCATTCATCCTTTATCATTCATCCTTCATCCCAGCCATCGTGCCAACCCACCATGTTTACCGATTGCCGTTCGCTTTGCAACGGCTGACGGATCACGAAGAAAATCATGGGCGAGAAGCAGGCAAATAAGGCAAAGTTACCACGTCCACCTCGAATTGCGGCGCCGATGCTGCCCTATCGCCCGCGCGATCCAAAGCGCTATCGCCCGTCGATCGGCGTGGTTGGCTGCGGCGGCATCTCCAAGTGGCACCTGGCAGCGTATAAGAACGCCGGCTACAAGGTGGCTGTGCTCTGCGACATCGACCGTGCGCGCGCGGAAATGCGCCGCCAAGAATTTTATCCCGAGGCCGTTACGACCGATGACCTTGCTGACGTGCTATCGCGCGACGACATCGAGGTCGTCGACATCACGACGCATCCGCCGCAGAGGCCGCCGCTCATCGAAGCGGCGCTTACGGCCCGCAAGCACGTCCTGAGCCAGAAGCCTTTCGTGCTGGACCTCGACGAGGGCGAGCGGTTGGTCGAACTGGCCGACCGGATGGGCGTGCGCCTCGCGGTAAACCAGAACGCGCGCTGGGCGCCGCACTTCAGCTACATTCGAGAAGCAGCCCATGCCGGGCTGTTGGGTTCGATCGACGCCGTGCATTGCGACGTGCACTGGGACCATAGCTGGGTGAAAGGCACCGTTTTCGAAACGGTGCGGCACCTGATCCTTTATGACTTCGGCATTCACTGGTTCGATTTTCTAGCGACGATCATGCGCGACGGGGCGCCGCGGCGGGTCTATTCGTCAGTCGCCCGGTCGGCGACGCAAGAGGTCGCGCCGCCGCTGTTGGCTCAGGCGATGATCGACTATGAGTCGGTGCAGGCAACACTCATTTTCGACGGCTTCACGCGCTATAGCCGCATGGACCGCACGCTCGTTGTCGGCAGCAAGGGCGCCATTCGCAGTGAAGGCCCAACAACCGAAACGCAGCGCGTCGAGCTGACGACTGCCGAAGGCGTGGCCCGGCCGCGCTTAAGAGGAACCTGGTTCCCCGATGGCTTCCACGGTACGATGGCCGAACTGCTTTCGGCGATCGCAGAAAAGCGTGAACCCTCGCACAGCGCGCGGAACAACCTTAACAGTCTGGCGCTGTGCTTCGCGGCCGTGGCCAGCGCCGAGCGCGGCGAACCGGTGAAGCCGGGGTCAGTGCGTCAGATGCCGGAGGCTGCCGGCGGATAAATGAATTCCGCGGATTACCATTGAGCGACTCGGAACTATGAGTGCCAATTCGTTGTTCATCTTGATCCTCGTTGGAATACTCATTGGTTCATTAATACTCTATGCCGCATCAATAAAACTTGGCCTCAAATGGACGCGAATCGCAGAGGTTTCGGCACTCAAGGCGCTGGGGCTATTGATAGTTTTCTTTTTCTCCGGATTGCTCGCGTCTGCTTTGCTACTCGCATTACTTTATGTGACGTCGATAAACCCTTCGGAACTAGTCTGGAATACATCGGCGTATCTGTTGCAGTTTTTCGTCTCCGCCTTAGTTGTTTCGTGGTTTTACAAAATGCGGTGGGTGAAAGCGTTAAAATCGCTTGTGCCGTATGGGTTCGTATCCGTAGTGATGTTCGTCGTCATAATCTTCGGCGTTCGTGCGTATGTCTACGAGGCGTTCTGGATTCCTACGAACGCGATGGCGCCGACATTATTAGGAGTTCATTGGAAAGCTGCGTGTCCTAGGTGCGGTGCCCCAGCGTACTGCAGCCCGTTGGACCCGCACATACCACTCCCAGCGGATGGAGTGCCCATGATATGCAGCAAGGAAAGGCAAACGGTTTTTGTCGAAAATCCACTTCGGGAAACCGGCGACGGCGACCGCATCCTTGTCTGTAAGCCCATATCGCCGCGGCGCTGGGACATGATCGTTTTCCGTTATCCGGCGGATCCTACAGTGAACTATGTGATGCGACTCGTGGGAATGCCAGGCGAGAAGCTTGAAATACGCGACGGAGCGGTGTGGATCGACCACAAGAAAACCGAGCCGCCGGCGTCGATCGCCGGAATCCGCTATTCGCCAACGATTGAAGCTTTCGGTTTGACGCATTCCGGTCCAGGTTCCGAGCCAGTTGAACTCGGCCCCGACGAATACTTCGTCCTCGGTGATTTCGTCGACCAATCTTCCGATTCACGATTATGGCAGCGCGGCGCCCCGGGCCACGCGCCGTATGCCGTGCCTGAGTCGCACATCGTCGGTGTTGTGATCAACATTTATTGGCCAATCAGCCGGTGGACGAGCTTTCGCTAGGGTCGCGATCGGTCAACACGGAGCTTGCCAGAAGCAAGCCAACGCCGACGACGATTCCCAGTGCCGACATCGCCATCCACTCGATCGGCAGGTGGGCTTGCTCTTCCACGCCCCAGCGTTGCGCGGCCAGCTCCGTCTGCCAGTGGTTTATCGACAGCAAGAGGCTGTTGTGGACCGCGTGCAGCACGATGCACGGCAGCACACTGCCGGTGCGCACGCGCATCCAGCCCAGTACGAGCCCGATAAACGTGCTCGTCATCAAGCGACCCGGCGATATCACCTCGTGGAAGAGACCGAAGAGAACGGCGGCAAGGACGGCCGCCCAACCGGCCGACACGACGGTGCGCAGCGAGGAGACCAGGAACCCGCGAAAGCAAAGTTCTTCAAACACCGCGGGCACTACGGCGAGCGTGACCAGGACGAGGCCCAGCGGCATGGCGCGCAATTGCTGGATCATGTACTTGGCGGCCGCGATCTCTTTGAGCCCCATCACCGTTAGTCCGAGTTCCTCGCTCAGAAGAAAAACCTCGTGCGCCACGGGCCACACAGATAGCCCCAAAAGAACGGCGGCAACGAAGCTCAACGGGTGCGCGCGGCTCAAGCCCAATCCGGTCGTCCAGCGCAAGCGCAAGAACGTGGCCAGCGCAATAGGAATGCCGCCGAAAACGATGGCCGTGATGAGGGCCCTCACGATGAGTTGGCGCTCTATCGGAATTTCGGTGGAGCGCGCCAGGCCGGTCCCCAACGTAAAGAAACATGAGAATATCAGCGCTAGAGCGAGCAAGGCGCCGGGCAGGCCGGCCGCCCGCTGCGGCGTCGCTGGACGTCGCACAAGGTCGGTCCAGGTTTGCTGGCTGCCGTAGAGGATGGCATCCGTGCCGAAAATGCGGGCTGCCAGTGCGATGGCGGCCACCACATAGAGCGCGGTTGAGAGCACGGCGGCGACCGCCAGTTCTGTTTTGACGGTTCCTTCCAGCAGATCGCGGGCCAGCATCACGATATTCACCAACGGCGTCACCCCCATCCAGCCGGCGAACTCAAGGCTCGGCAGCAGGCAAAGCACGCCCGGCACAAGGCACACCAACATCAGCGGAATGATGTAAGCCTGCGCCTCCTTGAAGCTGCGCGCGCAGCTGGTGAGCGCGAGCAGAATGGCGGAAAAGAATGCCGCAAAAAGGGCCAACAGCAGCAGCACTTTCACTACCACGGCAAGCGTCATGCCGCCGCCGAAGAGGCTTGCCGCCAGGCCGGTGCTGTGGGCCGTGATGGTCATGCCGGCCAGATTCACCAATGCCGTCAGCAGCGCGACGGCCAGCACGGCCACGTACTTTGCCATCAAGAGACCAATCCGCGGTACCGGCGCGGCGATGAGTGTCTCCAGCGTGCCCCGCTCGCGTTCGCCCGCCGTCAGGTCGATTGCCGGGTAAACGGCGCCGGTTACGGTCATGAGCACCAGAATCAAAGGGATCAATGCCGCCAGCGAAAACACCGGCGCGCCGGAGAAGCTGACAGGGTGACGCGTCGTGCCGGCCGGCAAGGCAATGACAACACCCTGCTCCCGGAGCTGGCGATCTAATTGCATCTCGTTGTAGGCCTGCAGCCGGGCTTCCACAAAATGCAGGGCGGCCTCGCTGGTGGGCGAGCCGTCCCGATACACGAGCTCCCACCTCGTCGGCGCTTTCAAACCGTTTTCGGGCTTGTCGCCCGAATCGCGTAGCATCAACACCACCAGATGCAACGAGGAATCAATGACGTGGCGCTTCAAATCCTCGGTCGAAAACGGCTCAACAATCCACTCTGGCGTCGGATCAGCCGACGCCGCTGGCCCCTGTGGAATCTTCGGCGCGTGGCTTTCCTTTTGGTGAATCTCGAACGACTCGAGCACGTTCGGAGCCCGGCGCTTCTGCGCCTCGGCCAGCGCCGCGTCACCTTCCTCGAGCTGCCGCGAGAGAATCTCCTTGGCAATGTCCGAGTCGACGCCAATTATGTAAGTGATGTCTTCATTGATCGCGATCGACGTGACGAGAAAACGTTGAAACACCACGGCCAGCAAGGGGTAGATCAACAGCGGCATCACGACCAGCGTGATGATTGTCCGGCGGTCGCGAAGAATTTCGCGCAGCTCCTTGACGACCAAACGGCGCAGCCGGCCCAGCATTTGGCGCCGGTCGCGCGGAGCAAGCTCCGCTAATTGTGAAACTTCCTGATTCATACACTTGCGCCGGCCGGGGCAGGTTGAAAGAAACTGCGGAACATGTCGACCAGCGTCTGGCAGCCCGTCGCCGCGCGCAGCTCGGGAAGCGTGCCCTCCAGTCGCAGCTCGCCTTGATGCAGCAGCCCGAAGCGGTCGCAAAGCCGCTCTGCTTCGTCCAAGCGGTGCGTGCTGACAATGAGAGCCTTGCCTTCGTCGCGGAGCCGGCGGACATAATCGACCACGACCTGGCTGCCCAAAACATCAAGCCCGCGCGTCGGCTCATCGAGCAGCATCACGGGCGGCGCGTGCATCAGCGCCCGGGCGAGTGTCACGCGCTGCCGCTGGCCGGTGCTCAATACGGCACAGCGGCGATCCAGCAAACTCGTGAGATTGAACAGCTCGCTGAGCGTGCGGAGGTTATCGCGGGCCTGGCGCGGTGGAAGGCCGTAGAGGTCGGCAAAGAACAGAAGCATTTCGCGGACGCTGAGCCAGGGATAAACGCCGTCGCTGGCCGCCACCAGGCCGACCCGCGATTTCACTTCGTCGGGCGCTTCGCTGGTGCGGAACCCAAGCACTTCGGCGTAGCCTGCGTCCGGCCGCAGCAGGCCCACGATCATGCGGATGGTCGTCGTTTTGCCGGCGCCGTTTGGTCCCAACAGCCCGTAGACCTCTCCGGCCGCCACCGTAAACGATAGCCGGTTTACGGCAACGATCGGGCAGCCGCCGCTGTAGAATTGCTTGGTGAGCTCGTGGATCGTGATCATGGCCGAACGAGGTAATTTTCCGGCGAAGCCGTATCCCGCCCTTTCAGGGCTTGATTATTATATGTCGGCAGCGTCCCAGGGCTGCGCCCTGGGCTATCACATTGCGCCCTTGCAGGGCTTTTCTTGATTTTGCCGTCACGAGCGGAGGCCACGATGACTTTTTCGCTTTGGCTAATTCTTTTGGGAATCTCAATTATGCAAACCTCCGGCAGCGCTCTTGAGATTCAGCCCGGTAAACAGCTGCCCCAGGAAATGACAGTGCAAATCGACGAGGGCGGCTTGCCCCACGATATCACGATTCACTATCTGCTTTTCACGCCGCGCAAATATAAGTCGGACGGGCGGCCCTGGCCGCTGCTACTATTTCTGCACGGCTTGGGCGAATGTGGCAACGGTGAACTCGAGCGCGTCAAGGTCCATGGTCCGCCAAAGCTTGTGGAATCGCGCGACGACTTTCCCTTTGTGCTCGTATCGCCGCAATGCCCGCCGCCGCCCGGCGGCATGAAGGATGTGCCGACGGCATGGAAAGCCGATCAGCTGATCCAACTGGTGGATCATGTTGTCAAAAACATGAACGTTGATCCAGCGCGCGTGTATGTAACTGGGTTAAGTATGGGCGGGTATGGCACGTGGCGGCTGGCGGCGGCGTACCCGGAGCGCTTCGCGGCGGCCGTGCCGATCTGCGGCGGCGGCGAGGAGCAAGCGTGGGCCCAGTCGTTACGAGGCGTACCGATCTGGGCATTTCATGGGGCGCGCGACGCCGTCGTGCCGCTTTCGGAGAGCGAGAAAATGGTCGACGCAGTTCGCCGCGCCGGTGGCCAGGTGCGATTTACCGTATATCCCGATGTCGAGCACGATTCGTGGACGCAGACGTACGATAACAAGGAAGCCTACGAGTGGCTGCTGTCACACCGCATGCCAATGCGCTAGGAGTTGGGTGGCATGCTCTCGCCGCGAAGCGGCGTGAGCATGTTTGAGTCCAGCAATCCGTCCGCCATGCCTACGCCATCGACCGCGCGGCGCACGGTGCCCGCGGCGAAGTCATGCCACCCAGGCACTACCGCGCCTCGACCGTTACGCCGGGCCAATCGTCGGTGCGGAAGGGCGTCACCGGCAGGCCGACTTTATTGTAGAGATTGCACACCGGATTATCGGCCCAGGCATAACGAACCGCGACCGGATTGGGCACCGCGGAGCTTCGCACAGTGACTTGATCGGGCGCGGTGATCTTCGCCTCGGCCCAAGTCCACTTCCGATCGTCGCCGGCAATCGCGAAACCCTTTACTTCGGCGGCATCGACCGTGCGCAAACCTCCGCCGACGTCCTTGAACTTGAGCACGATCGCGTCGGCCTCGGTCGTCATCGACTCATAACGCGGGCTTTGGCAGGCGATGTCGCGACCGTACGTGCGCGCCAGCGCCCAACGTGCCAGGCGCTTAGCGACTTCAAGCTTGTTGCGTGGATGAATGTCAGCGCCTTCGCCGATGTCGATGATCACAGCCTGGCCCGTGCCCGGCAGCCGGTCCTGCGTCATCGTTTGAGCCTCGCGCAGCTCGGCCCAGGCGCTATCGCCCGGCTCTGGTTTCTCGGCCATGAAGTCGGCCAGCTGCACCCAATAGAACGGGAATTCTCCCTGGCCCCAATCCTCGCGCCAGTTTTGGATCATGAGGGGAAACATTTCGCGATATTGATACGCGCGGCCGGCGTTCGATTCGCCTTGGTACCAGATGGCACCGCGAAGGGCGATGCCCAGGATTGGTCCAAGACGGGCATGATATAGATTCGCCGGGCGATGGTTGCCCGCGAGCTGATCGCGCTGCTTCGGGTCCTTCGTCTTTTCATACTCCGCGGCAATTCGGTCCCAATTCGCAAGCTGGGTCGCGTACAGCGGGTTGCCTTCCAGCCGGTCGCGGCGAATCCAGGCTTCGCAGGCCGAGCCGCCCCAAGAGTTATCAACGAGGCCAATGGGCACGCCCAGATGTTGCTGCAGCTCGCGGCCGAAATGGTAACCCACCGCCGAGAAGCCCTTCACCGTGTCCGGCGTGCACGCTTGCCATCCGCCGTCAAAGTCTTCCACCGGCGTCTGGCTGCCCTGGCCTTTGACGCGCACGAGACGAATGGTCGGATGGTTGGCAGCAGGAATTGTCAAGTCGGCGTTCCACGATTCGGTCACTGGCCATTCCATGTTCGACTGGCCGGAACAGAGCCATACTTCGCCGACGAGGAAGTCGTTGCGCTCGAGCCGTCCGCCTTCGCTTTCTACCACGAGCTTAAGCGGCTTGTCGCTCACACTGAGCGGCTCGAGCGTCACGCGCCACTTGCCTTTGTCGTCGGCGGTTGCTTTCTGCGTCTGGCCAGCGATCGCCACATGCACTTCCTTGCCGGGTTCGGCCCAACCCCAAACCGGTACCTTCATGTCGCGCTGCAGTACGGCATGGTCGCTGAAAATTGCCGGCAATTTCAACTCGGCCCTAAGCTCGCAAGCGAAGATCGTTGCGATAATCGCCGCAATACATTTTTGCGATATACGATATTGAACATCAAAATGGCTTAGCTTCATGGAATCTCACCATCTACCTTTGCAACCTGGAAATCGGAATCATGTGCGTGGACAATAGCTTGCGCAGAAGGACTCGATTTAGCAACCCTTCCAGAGCGTCATTGACTTATATAATCCATGGTCATAGCGGCGGATTAGGGCAATGTCCGATATTGAACTTGTTGAACGACTTAAATCGGACGAAAATCACCATATAGACTATCTGGGATTAGAGGATGCGTCATGGATCACTATGAGGTAACGCTTAAGATACCCAAGCCCAACCGCGAATGGTTCAGGTTTCGAACCCGGACTCTTCTCTTATCAATGTTTGTAGTCGCGGTTGTCTTGGTGGCTTGGCGGAACCATTATGAGTCGAAAAGAGCACGGCTGTGGAGAGCTATTCGCGACGCCCAGGCCTCACGCGACCAAGCCCTTACCGATTGGCGGCGCGCCAGTGCGCTTACCCGGAATGGGACAGTCCGCGCAACCGAGGAGGCAGCAGCTCGCAGTAACTATTTTCTATGGAGAGACGTGATAGAGCGAAGACTTTCGCAGCTTGCTGAGAGCGGAGCCGCCCCCGGGCCGCCTCCAAATTGAGACTTCAGAGTTTCCCGTCACAACGCCAGTCGGC
>DASXWB010000111.1:0-4855 GCA_036503915.1 Lacipirellulaceae bacterium
TGAAAAAACGAGGACTTCGCGTTCAGAGGCAATTGCCCGTTCCAATTATTTGGGACGATATTCAGTTTGAAGAAGGCTACCGTCTTGATTTGATGGTCGAGGACAAAGTTCTGGTAGAAATAAAGTCAGTGGAAAAAGTAGATCCCGTTCACAAGAAACAATTGCTTACGTACTTGCGATTAATGGACAAACGCCTCGGCCTTCTCATTAATTTCAACGAAGAAGTAATCCGCACCGGCATCACACGCGTCGTCAACGGGCTCGAGGAATAACACTGTCTTCCTTTGCGCCTTAGCGCCTTTGCGAGGGACTCTTTCCGTATTTCAAAGAAGATTGCAT
Source organism: Lacipirellulaceae bacterium (assembly GCA_036503915.1). Classification (GTDB taxonomy): domain Bacteria; phylum Planctomycetota; class Planctomycetia; order Pirellulales; family Lacipirellulaceae; genus JABDGM01. Next base: position 340 of record DASXWB010000111.1, read on the forward strand.
GGGCAAACCCACAGGCTTTAAAGAGTTCGAGCGGCAGGCGGTGCCGTACCGCGATCCGATCGAGCGCGCGAACGATTTCCTGGAAATCTTCACCGCGCCCGCCGAGCTGCATCTGCGCACCCAGGGCGCCCGCTGCATGGATTGCGGCGTGCCCTTCTGCCAGAGCGAATCGGGCTGCCCGATTGATAACCTCATTCCCGAGTGGAACGACCTCGTCTACCAGGGCCGCTGGCGGGACGCGCTCGACCGGCTACACAAGACGAACAACTTCCCTGAGTTCACCGGCCGCACCTGCCCGGCGCCCTGCGAAGGCGCCTGCGTGCTCGGTATCACCGATCCGCCGGTGACTATCAAGAACATCGAAAACGCGATCATCGACCGCGGCTTCGCTGAAGGCTGGGTCGCGGCCCAGCCGCCTCCGCAGCGCACCGGCAAGCGCGTGGCCATCGTCGGCAGCGGCCCGGCCGGCCTCGCGGCCGCGGCGCAGCTCAACAAAGTCGGACACCACGTGACGGTCTATGAGCGGGCCGACCGAGTAGGCGGCCTCTTAATGTACGGCATCCCCAACATGAAGCTCGACAAGGGCGTCGTGCAGCGGCGGATCGACCTGTTGGCAGCCGAGGGCGTCGAATTCGTCACGTGCGCGCACGTCGGCCCGCCCGAAGATTTCCCCAGCGGCCACATGACGCAGATCATGCAGGAGCGCGGCTGCCCGATAAAACTCATCGATCCAAACAAGCTGCTGGAAGAATTCGACGTGCTGCTGCTGGCCACCGGCGCGACCAAGCCATTCGACCCCACGTCGCGCAGCCCTGGTCGCCAGCTGAAGGGCGTCCATCTGGCGATGGACTTTCTCACGCGCAACACGAAAAGCCTGCTCGACGACAATCTGCAGAACGGATATTACCTGTCGGCCACGGGCCTCGACGTTATCGTCATCGGCGGCGGCGACACCGGCGCCGACTGCATCGGCACCGCGCTGCGCCATGGCTGCAAAAGCATGACGAACTTCGAGCTGTTGGACCGCCCGCCCGACCAGCGCGCCGCCAATAACCCGTGGCCCGAATGGCCGCGCATCTACCGAGTCGATTACTCGCATGCGGAAACCAAAGCCAAGTTCGGCCACGACCCGCGCGCCTACAACATTCTCACCAAGGAATACGTCGACGATGGCCGCGGCAATGTCCGCGGCATCAAGACCGTTGAGGTCGACTGGTCAAAGCCGGCCGACAAGTCGCCGTTCAGCGAAGTGCCAGGCAGCGAAAAAATCTGGCCGGCCGACCTCGTGCTCCTTGCTACCGGCTTCCTCGGACCCGAGCTGGCGGTCGGCGAAATGCTCGGCCTGGCGACCCAGCGCCCACGCGGAAACTGGGAAACATTCAAAGCCGACCACGGACCGTTCGAAACCAACGTGCCCCGCGTGTTCGCCGCCGGCGACTGCCGCCGCGGCCAATCGCTGGTCGTGTGGGCCATCAACGAAGGCCGCGGCGCAGCCCGGGCCATCGATTCCTTCCTCATGGGCACAAGCACGCTGCCCGCCCCGGGCATTACGCAAGGCATGCTTGCCGCGGTGTGATACAATGCCGGAGGAGAAATGAACCGACATGACTTGGCAGCAACGCATCACTGTGGACTCGGCCGTTTGCCACGGTAAGCCGTGCATCCGCGGGACCCGCGTCATGGTATCAGTAATCCTCGATAATTTGGCGGCTGGTGAGCCGGCCGAGGAAATCATGCGCGGCTATCATGTCGAACGCGAAGATGTTCAAGCGGCCATTCAATATGCGGCTGAGCTAGCACGCGAGACGGTGATCCCCTTCACGCCCGGCGCAGCATGACGCGGTTCAAGATCGATGAGAACCTGCATGACGATGTGGCTGCGCTGCTGGCCGATCGAGGCCACGACGTCCATACAGTTCATACCGAGGGACTGCAGGGTTGCGACGACGATGCTTTAGCAGTTCACTGCAAAAATGACGGACGAGCCCTAGTGACGCTCGATCTCGACTTTGCAGATATTCGTTCGTATCCGCCGGTTGGCTATGAAGGGATTGTCGTGCTGCGGATTGTCGATCAAAGCCGACCGCGCGTGCTTAGCGTTATGGTTCGAGTCGCGGACTTACTTGAGCGAGAGCAGCTTGATCATCGGCTGTGGATCGTCACCGATGCGGCCATCCGCATCCGAGGCGAATAATCGCTGGTGAATCGACTCAAAGACAACGTGCAAATGTATTGGTCGCACGTCCTAGCGGCCGTTTTACTCGGTGTCGCCGTTTGGCAATACGCTTCCACCGCTCAGTGGGAACCATACCTTACGGCGATGGCAATCGCTGTCTTTGGTTTCGTGTGCGTTGTCGCGAGCCATGAGATGGCCGACTGGACCGGCCGGTATGGTTGGACCTACCAAAGTTTCTGGACCTACCCGCCGACATACGTCCGATTCTTTGGATTCCTATTGCTAGTGGCTGTGATTTTATTTGGCTTTCGTTAAAAATATCCATTTTACGCACCGGTGATTGCATCAAATGAACCGCTTCTCAATTGATCGCCGTAGTTTCGTGCTGTCGGCGCTGGCCGGCACCGCCGCCTTCTCGCAAACGTCCGCGCACGCAATCGCGCCGATCGCGCGAACCAGCGGCCATCATTTCAAGCTCAGCATGGCGGCGTACAGCTACCGTGACTTGCTGCAGGCCAAGCCGCCCAAGCTCACGCTCGTCGACTTCATCGACGACTGCGCGAGGTTCGGCCTGGATGGCACCGAGCTGACTTCCTATTACCTGCCGCAGCAGCCCAGCGAAGAGTATCTCCGCCAATTGAAAGGCGAAGCCTTCCGACGTGGCCTTGATATCTCCGGCACGGCCGTCGGCAATGACTTCTGTTTTCCGCCCGGCGCCGAGCGCGACAAGCAGATCGCCAGCGTCAAGCGCTGGATCGAATACGCCGACATGATGGACGCGCCGGTGATCCGCATCTTCGCCGGCGCGGTGAAGCCAGAAGTTTCCACCGACGACTCACGTCGCTTGGCTGTGAATGCGATCAACGAATGTTGTGCACACGCGTCCAAGTACGGCATCTTTCTCGCCCTCGAAAACCATGGAGGGATCACGGCCGAGGCCGACGGCGTGTTGGCCATTGTCCGCGCGATCGAAAGCCCGTGGTTCGGCGTAAACCTCGATACCGGGAACTTTCACACGGACGACGTTTATCGAGATTTGACCAAGCTGGCCCCTTACTCGGTCAACGTGCAGATCAAGGCTTCGATTTCGCCCGCCGGCGGCGCCAAGCAGCCGACTGACTTCAAGCGGCTCGCTGCGATACTCCAAGACGCCGGTTACCGCGGCTACATCGTGCTCGAGTTCGAGGAACGCGGCGACCCGCGCACCGAATGCCGCCGATACATCGAGCAAATGCGCGAAGCCTTCACCTAGCGGGTAAAAGTACCGCGGACGTCCACGTCCGCCATCGCTACGGATTGGGCCATCGCTCGGTCGCCACTGGCTCCGTCCGAGTCGACCGCGCTGGCCGCACTCGCGCTCGTGCTATTCAGCTTCCGAAGGAATTGAATCAACGTATCGAGGGCGGCATTCTGGGGGGGGTGGCCGAAAAAGGGCTATGAACACATGTCCACTTAGGTTAAAATACGGCAACCACCGCGCGCCGCAGCTGCCCGCTGCGAATAGCGGTCAAAGTGAATGCATGGGGAAACATCTTCCGCACCCTGGGGTCATGCTGCGCGCGCGCTGATCGACTCCCATGCGGCGCCCTCGATCAGATGGCCAAAACCATGTGGCAGGGGAGTTTTGGACATCTGATGTAAAATCCGATCAATATGCGTAGATGCTCAAAAGACTTTTGGACATCTGATGCAAAACCCGATGAAAACCGTTTCGATCGTTTTGTCTCGCCAGGGCGCTTTCGATATCATGGAGACAAAAATCATCGAACCGAAGCGCTACCGCCGAAATTCACCCACCTATAATGCCGCACTTCACCAAGCTGCCATGAATCGTTTCATCGCGGCATTTTCGCTTTCTCTCGCTGTGCTGCTAGGCGCATTGTCTCGCGCCGCAATCGCCCTCGAGCCGATTCCCGACAAGCTCGTCGTCCTGACGTTCGACGATTCAGTCAAAAGCCATTACACCAACGTGCGACCGATTCTCAAGCGCTACGGCTTCGGCGCCACGTTCTTTATTACCGAGGGATTCGACTTCTCGACCAACAAAACCGATTACATGACGTGGCAGGAGATCGCCCAGCTCGCGCGCGAAGGTTTCGAGATCGGCAACCACACGCGCGACCACATGGGCGTCAACAAGGAGAATGTCGCCCAGTTGGCGGAGCAAATCGAAACGATCAACGAAAAATGCGCAGCTCACGGCATCCCGCGCACAACCAGCTTCGCCTATCCGGGCAACTCGATCGCGCCCGAGGCGCTGCCCATCCTGAAGCAGGCGGGCATTCGTTTTGCGCGCCGCGGAGGCTCGCCCGAATACAAATATCCCGACGGGCGTGGCTT
>DASXWB010000112.1:0-5109 GCA_036503915.1 Lacipirellulaceae bacterium
CACGGCGCCGGAGAGGCCCACCTGATTCAGCGCGAACATTCCAAGCATGCAGAAGCCAAGATGGGCCACGCTGCTGTAGGCGACGAGTTTTTTGATGTCGCGCTGTGCAAGAGCGCATAGGGATCCGTAGATGATGCCAACCACGGAGAGCACCGCGAGGAGCGGGATTCCTATCGTCTCACACGCATAGGGAAACATTGGCAGGCAAAGCCGCAGAAAGCCGTACGTCCCCAGCTTGAGCAGGACGCCGGCAAGCAGAACGCTGCCGGCCGTTGGCGCTTCGACGTGGGCCAGCGGAAGCCACGTATGCAAGGGAAACATGGGCACCTTCACCATGAACCCGGCGGAGATCGCTAGAAATAACGCGACTTGCAACTCGTGGCTTAGCGGATTGGCCTTAAGCCAGGCGGCCAGTTCGGGAATGGAACAGGGAGTGTCCAGTCCCGCCGACATCGCGGTCAGCACGAGCGCGACCAGGCCCACGAGCGTGATCAAGCTGCCGGCAAGCGTGTACAAGAAAAACTTGATCGCCGCGTAGCGCCGCTGCGGTCCGCCCCAAATGCCAATCAAAAAAAACAACGGCACCAGCGTGAACTCGAAGAATACATAGAACAACACCAGGTCAAACGCGCAGAACACGCCGATCAGCCCCGCTTCAAGCAACAGCAGACAGGCGTAAAATCCGGCGGCTCGCTCGCGAATTGATTCCCACGAAATGAGCACGCAAGGCACGGTCAGCACGGTGGTCAATACGATGAGCCCGAGACTTATGCCATCCAGGCCCAAAAGCAAATCGAACCGCAGAGCCTCATCCCCAGGCGCGTCGGACGATTCATTGGCCTGCGTTAACCACGGGTACGAGATCGTCTGGCGCGGCTGAACGGGCGACGTTCCCTGCTTGTCATCGGGCGACAAACGCGAAAACTGGTAACCAAGTGCCAAGGAAGCAATAAGCGTCGCGACGGATGCGGCCAACGCCAGCTTCCTGGCCGCCTGGTATGACATCGCACTTCGCGCGGCAAGCAGCAGAACCGCGCCGGCCAGTGGAATCAGAAGTGTCGCAGGCAGCAATGCGTTCATCAGGGCAAAACCCGCAGCGCAAAGAGCGTGCAGACCACGACGCCGATCCACATCACCAAGGCGTACGTCGGCGCCAACCCATGGTGGAACACTCGCGGCACGCCACTTAGAAAGCGCGGAACAAGGCCGATAATATCCACCAGCGGATCGATCACACGCCTGTCAAACCAGCTGGAAAACCAAGCCAACAACCGCAGCGGTGCAACAACGAGCGCCCAATAGATTTCATCGAAGTACAGCTTGTTGAGCGACGCTTTGTACAGCGGCCCGAGCGCGGCGGCAAGGCGCGACGGCAGCGCCGGCGAGCGCACGTAGAGCACCCAGGCGGCGGCAATTCCGATCACGGCGGCCGCTCCGCTAAGGATCATTAGCGGCACATGGAGTTCCGGGTGAGGCGCCTCAGCGAGCCCCGGCGTGTGATGCAGGTATTCGGCAAACCAGTGCGTAGCGGGACCGACGGCAAATCCGACAAAAACGGCCGCCAGGGCCAAAACTCCCAGCGGCCAGGCCATCACCGGCGACGCTTCGTGTGGGTGATGCCCGGCCACTTCTGGAAACCGCTCCTCGCCCCAGAACGTCATGAAGTACGCGCGGAACGAATAGAACGCTGTCAACATCGCGGTCACGACGGCGATCAGAAAAATCGCGTAGAAGTACGCGCCGTAGCGGGACTCCGCCGCGGTGCCGTGCAGGACGGCCAGAATTTCGTCCTTGCTCCAGAAACCCGACAGCGGAGGCAGTCCCGCCAGCGCGGCCGCGCCGCATAAAAAAGTCCAGTGCGTGATCGGAAGCGCCCGTCGCAGGCCGCCAAAGCGCCGCATGTCAATCACGTCGCCCATGGCGTGCATCACGCTGCCGGCCGCCAAAAACAACAGGGCCTTGAAGAACGCGTGCGTGAACAAGTGGAACATGGCGGCCGTGACGGCGAGCGTCGTGGCCTCAGGTCCTGCGGCCCCAGCACCCAGCGCCATGAACATATAGCCCAGCTGGCTTACGGTGGAATAGGCGAGCACTCGCTTGAGATCAGTCTGGGTTAGGGCAATCAGCGCTGCAATCAGCGCCGTGACCGCGCCGATGCCGCCGACGACAAGCTGTGCCTTCGGCGCGAGCATGAACAGCGGAGCGCAGCGCCCAACGACATAGACGCCGGCCGTCACCATCGTGGCCGCGTGGATCAACGCGCTCACGGGCGTCGGGCCTTCCATCGCGTCCGGAAGCCACACGTGCAATGGGAATTGGGCCGACTTTCCCACCGCCCCGAGAAACAGAAGCAGGCAAATCGCCGTCACGCGGCCCGGCTGATCGGCAACGACCGCCGCCAACCGCTGCGAATCATACAGCACGTCACTAAAGTCGACCGACCCGAACGTCGTCCAAATCAAAAAAATCCCGAGCAGAAAGCCAAAGTCGCCGATGCGATTGACGACAAATGCTTTCTTGGCCGCGGCGGCGGCGCTCGGCCGCGCGTACCAGAAGCCAATTAACAGGTAGCTGCACAACCCCACGCCTTCCCAGAAGACATAGAGCAGCAAAAAATTCGGCGCGAGCACCAGCATGCACATTGCGAACACGAACAAGGAGAACTCCGCGAAGAACCGCGCGTAGCCCCGGTCGCCGTGCATGTAGCCGGCCGCGAACACCGCCACCAATAAACTGACCGTGGTGACCATCGCCAGCATTTGAGCGGTCATTGCATCGGCGCGGAGGTCGACGCGCACGTTCATCCCGCCCACATCAATAAACTGATACCCGGTGACAATCGCCGGCGTACCGCCGTGCCCGTTGAATCCTTCGGGTACGATGGACGTGAGCAGCGCGAAGGACGCGACGACCGATACGGCTAGCCCAAACCAGCAGGGCAGATGGCTCCGTTGCCGGATGAACGTCGGGCCAAATAGCGCTGTCACGACGGCCGCCGCCAGCGGGGCGAGCGGAACCAGCCACAGCACGAGTGTTTGAACGTCGTCAGGCATCGATGCCAGGTTTGTTGCGGCGTTCAGAGAGGTCGCACGACGCTGACGCTCCGCCAATAATCGAATAGCGTTTCGACCGAATTGACGCCGCCGCCGAGGCCCGACTTGCCGATGCCGCCGTACGGCACGCCGTGTGGGAACACATTGTGCGCGTTGATCCACGAATTGCCGGCGCGCATTTGCTCGGCGATCCGACCACAACGGCCCAGGTCGCTCGACCACACGCTGTTGGCCAGCCCATAGTCGGTCGAGTTCACCATCGCCAGCGCTTCGTCCTCATTATCAAAGCTCGCCAGGTAGGCCACCGGCCCGAAAATCTCCTCGCGCGCTGCGACATTGTCGAGCTTGCCTTCCATCAGCGCGGGCTTCACGTAATGACCCTTTTTGCCGGGCACGTCCGCTGCACCGCCTTCGACAATCATGCGCGCGCCTTGCTTCACGCCCTTTTCAAGATAATTCAGCACGCGCTTGCGCTGCTTTTCATTGACGACCGGGCCCATTTGCGTCGATTCGTCCATCTGGTAGCCGACCTGCACCTGCTTGATGCGCTTCGCGCATTCATCAACAAACTGGTTGTACACTCGGCGATGCACGAGCCAGCGCGTCGCGTCACAGCAGACTTGACCGGTATGGAATGTGATGGCGCCAACCAACTTCGCGGCCGTATCGGCGACATCGACGTCATCAAACACGACGGCCGCGCCTTTGCCACCGAGCTCCAGCTTCACAGGCGTCAGATTGCGGCCACAAGATTCGCCCACCAGCCGTCCAACTTCGGGCGAACCGGTAAAGCTCATTCGGCGCAAGCCGCGATGGCGCGATACCGCGGCGCCTGTGGTTTCGCCGAATCCGGTAACTACGTTGATGACGCCGTCGGGCAGACCAACGTCCTTCGCCAGTTGCCCCAAGTACACCGCCGACAGCGGCGTGTCCTCAGCTGGCTTGATCACCACCGTGTTTCCGGCGGCCAGCGCCGGCGCAATTCCCCAGCCGATCAACAGGAAGGGGAAATTCCAGGGAAAAATAAAACCGCACGGTCCCCAGGGCTGGCGCATGGTCCAGGCTTCGTGACCGCGCACCGCCAGCGTGTTGCGGCGATTGACGTGCTGGGCGAGATCGGCGAAGTATCGCACGGTGGCCACAAAGTTGGCCACGTCGCCTTGGGCCTGTGCTTCGATCTTGCCGGCATCAAGCGATTCAATTTGGGCAATGATTTTCAGCCGCCGCTCGACTTCATCCGCCAGCCGGTGCAAAAGCGCGCCCCGTTCGTTCGGCGGCAACGTGGCCCAGCCCGACTTTTCGAACGCCCTCTGAGCGGCCGACACGGCGGCGTCGACATCCGGCTCACTGAAATGCGGCACGGTGGCGAGCTTCTCGCCCGAGCCGGGATCGTGGGTATCGAATGTTGCGCCGTCGGACGCGCTCGCCTCCTTGCCGCCGACCCAGGGCCGCTGCAGTGGCTTATCCAGGAACTTACCGACTTCGGGAAGCAATTCGAGCGTGGCTGTGGCCATGTCAGTCCTCGTAAAATCGAATGCCGCGTTGATATCACCGCCCCCGAGTGAGCGGACGTTTATTACCTGTAAAGCTCAGCTCACTCGCGGACGCACAATTTAGTCAATTCCAGACGCCCATCCCGCATCCGCTTGACCGCTATATTAACGCAACAGCCGCCAATGCGGAACTGCCACGGCGCGAATACGGCCGGCGACAACAGAAAAATGGCAATTCCGCGGCCAGATGCCCGGTGCGCTGTCCAGGGAAATGCGATGCGACGCGGTCGCAGCGCACGGCGCAGTCGTTGGCGCGTCGGACGCCGTGATCGGTGCGGCGGAGACTGCTCGAGCAATTCGGACCTGCAGTCGGCAATCAACACGTGATGACGGTTGCCGCACGGAATTCGCCGAAAGGCTGTCGGCCGGCAGTGGGCCGCCATCAGACATCGGGCGAGGCTTCAGAAGGCAATTAACCCATCTCCGCGACGCGCACCCAGTGCACTAAACAATTCGTCAACCAGGCGTTCCATTGCCTTGGGATCAGCAGCCAATTCAGCCTG
>DASXWB010000113.1:0-1720 GCA_036503915.1 Lacipirellulaceae bacterium
TCGGTGCGTCCCAGCAGCGGGTCCTCACGATCGACGCCATAAATCGTCTGGTTGGCCCGGTTCAGGTGAATGAAGCGGCTATTTAAGTCCTTTGCATAAAAGAAGGCACCCGGGAGGCCGTCAAAAAGATCCATCAGCGAGCGAAACGTGGGGTGCTGACGAAAGAACTCCGCCTGAAACTCCGGGCCAATGAGTTGCGGCTGCATGGTCAATTGATACAAAACGCAAGGAGAATTGATACAATACGCCCGCAGCAACGCGTGGTATTCTCGACGGCCAATACGCGGGTTGTCAAACGATTTTGTGCAACGCGGGACAGAAATACTTTCCCGGACGGTGGGTCGCAAAAATGGTCCTAGCCGACCAAAAAGCCCCCGGGTCTGCAAATGTGAACCCGGTCACGCGCTGGCGGCCCGGGAGGCATAAGAAATGAGCGCGCCCCTGACATCGGCTTTCCGCGCGCGGCAGGCGGCTGCGTTTACGCTAGTCGAACTGCTCGTTGTTATTGCAATCATTGGCATCCTCGTCGCTCTCTTGTTGCCGGCCATCCAGGCCGCGCGCGAAGCGGCCCGGCGCACCCAGTGCGTCAACAATCTGAAGCAAATCGGATTGGCGATGCAAAACTATCACGGCACCTACAACCAGCTACCGCCGGCGACGACATATGGCAGCGGGGCCGATGCCGTAACTGGGTATCCCTTCACCGTGATCATCTTTTCGTATATGGAGGAACAAAGCCTCTACGACCGGATCGACGATATCCACGAACAACACCTGGCGCGTCCAAACGGAAGTCAGCGGCCGTTTTGGAACAGCAGTGCTTTCGCCAGCCTCCTCGACCCCATACTGACAAATCACCTGGTGCAAGCTTTTATTTGCCCAAGCGATCCGCAGGCGTCGGAGCCGTTTCTGGACAAGCGCGGCAATGCTCCCGGCGGTTATACGCCGGGGCCGTGGAACCCATCGCGCGTGCAGGGCCTTTGGTATCCAGTGAGCATCGGCCCGACGAATCCCGATGGATGTGAACTTTGCCCGTTTGGAGGGTCCGGTGCGGGAGCTTGGTGCTGCCGAGGATGTTCCTGGGGCACGCAGCCCGCTGGCGCCTATCCCTTCTGCACCGACTCCACGGCGAAGCGCGGCGAAGCAGCCGGCATGTTCGCGCGATATCCCACGGCATACAGCTTTCGGCAAGTCACCGACGGGATAAGCAAGACCGTCATGGCGGGCGAGACTCTGCCAGCGCATAACGTTTTCAACGGACTCTATAACCTTAATTTTCCAGTGGCGTCACATTCGATTCCCATCAACGTCATGGAAACCGACAACGGCAATCCTGAATACCTGGATTGGTCCCGTGTTTCGGGATTCAAGAGCATGCACCCGGGCGGCGCGAACTTTGTGATGGGCGACGGCGCCGTGCTGTTCATTAGCGAGGCAATCGACCATTTCATCTACGCAGCAATCGGAACCCGCAAGGGTGACGAAGCCGTGAATTTTCCCGAATAGTGGATGACGAGCGCGTTCGTCCAATTCGGCTGCGAAGAAGTGATGCTTTCGATTTAGTGTAATAAGACCAGAGCCGATGCAACGTTTAGCAAGACCGCTTCGCTATTCCGCGATGCTTCTGGCCGCCGCGAGCCTTGCGGGCTGCGGCGACAGCGGCCCCGTGACAAAGAAAGTCCAGGGCACAATTACATTCAGCGGCAGTCCACCGCCCGCG
>DASXWB010000114.1:0-3498 GCA_036503915.1 Lacipirellulaceae bacterium
GGCTACGGCCATGGTAGCCGACCACTTGCTGGGACTCGGCCATCGACGAATTGCCTGCCTCTCGAGCCGCGAAACGCCGTCGCAAACGTGGGCCGTCAAGCGCCGTAGCTCTTTCGAAGAAGCCGTTCGACGCCATCCAGGTGCGACCATTAAAAGTTGGCGGCTGAACCCGCAAGGTACGAACGGCCGCGAGGTTGCCCGCGATCTGTTGACCGACGATTTGCGGCCAACGGCGGTGTTCGCCGCGTCCGACCACGAAGCGGCCTTCGTTCACGACGCGGCCGTTGAGTTGGGAATGAGAATCCCAAACGATTTGTCGATCATCGGCTTCGCCGACCTGGACTTCGCCGCCACGATGGACCCGCCTCTTACCACGATGCGTCAGAAACCGCACGAGATTGGCCGGCTGGCCGCTAAGCTCATTATGGACCGCATCGATGGTTTGGTTGCCGACAACGATGAGCCGACAACGATCAAAGTCGCGGCCGAGCTCATCATCCGCGACTCAACCGCGCCGCCTTCGAGCTAGCGCAAATCTGATCGACCGCAGCGGGCGCCCGGGCGCCGTAACAAAATCCAAGACGCCTGTGTCCATGCACCAGGCACGCGGGCGCACGGTCAGCAGCTTGAGTATCGCTTGCTCTTCAAGCATGATATTCACGGTGGTCAGTCGGAGCTTAGTCTCGAAAAATCAATTCTGATGCGAGCACTCATGTTAAGCACGCATTCCGGCAGGTTCGCGATCGCACTACTGTTACTCATCGCATCGCTGGCCGCGGCGCAAGAGCGGCAATCCGCCCAGACGCAGCCGCGCCCCTCACTTGAATCTCGCAACGGCGAGCCGGAGTCGCGCAGGCGCCGCCGCGATTCCGAATCGCGCGCTGGAGACGAATCAGCGGCTTCGCGCGGCCGGCGTGCCGCGGCCGGCGCCGACGACTCCGTCAATGCGAATTACACCAAGTATGAATACATGATCCCGATGCGCGACGGCGTGCGGCTGTTCACGGCCGTGTATGTGCCGAAGGACACCTCGGAGGAGCATCCCATCCTGATGGTGCGAACGCCGTACAGTTGCCGGCCATACGGCGTCGATGAATATCCTTCGCGGCTCGGGCCCGATCGCAAATTCGCCGAGGAGAAATATATTTTCGTTTCGCAAGATGTGCGCGGGTGCTGGATGTCGGAGGGCGAGTTCGTCGATATTCGTCCGCACAAGGCCGAGAAGCGCGGCCCCGATGACGTCGATGAAGCCAGCGACACTTGGGACACGATCGACTGGCTCGTGAAAAATGTCGAGGGCAACAACGGCCGCGTGGGCCAGTGGGGCATTTCGTATCCGGGCTTTTACACGGCCGCCGGCATGATTGACGCCCACCCAGCGCTCAAGGCCAGCTCGCCCCAAGCGCCGCTGGTGGACTGGTTCATGGGCGACGACTGGCATCACAACGGGGCGCTGCAACTGGCCCACGGTTTCAACTTTCTCGTCGACTTCGGCCGGCCGCGCCGCGGCCCGGTGAAGCGCAACCGCCGCCCCCGGTTCGATCCGGGCACGCCGGACGGCTACCAGTTCTTTCTCGACATGGGCCCGCTGCACGAGGCCGAGCCAAAATACATGAAAGGTCGCGTCGCGTTCTGGCGCCAGCTCATGGAGCACGGCACGTATAACGAATTCTGGCAGACGCGCAATCTGCGGCCACACATGAAAGAAATCAAGCCGGCCGTCATGACGGTCGGCGGATGGTTCGACGCCGAGAATTTGTTCGGCGCACTGGAAACGTATCGCAGCGTCGAGCGACAGAGCCCCAATAGTGAGAACACGATCGTGATGGGCCCGTGGAGCCATGGCGGCTGGGGCGGCAGCGGCGAATTGCTCGGCGATGTTTCGTTCCACGCCGATACGGGTGAATTTTTTCGCGACAAGATCCAGTTCCCATTCTTTCAACGCCATCTCAAGGGAAACACGGAAACGCGCGACGCCAAGCGCCCCGAGGCATGGATGTTTCAGACTGGCACTAACCAATGGCGTGAGCATGACGCCTGGCCGCCGAGCGAAGCCGAATTGAAAGACGTGTATTTGCGAACCGGTGGCAAACTTTCGTTCGATCGGCCGACCGAGGAGGAAGCGGATCCGGGCTACGACCAGTATTGGAGCAATCCGGACCGCCCCGTACCGATCATGGAGGGCACGCACCGCGGCATGCCGCGCGAGTACATGGTCGCCGACCAGCGCTTCGCCTCCCGCCGGCCCGACGTGCTGGTCTACCAAACCGACGTGCTTGAAACGGATCTTGCCGTCGCAGGGCCGATTGAAGTCGAGCTGCACGCCGCCACGTCCGGCACGGACTCTGATTGGGTCGTCAAGATCATCGACGTCTATCCGAACGACCGTTCGGATCCGAACCCAAACGAGCGCGACGTGCGCTTCGGCGGCTACCAGCAGCTGGTGCGTGGCGACGTGTTCCGCGGCAAGTTTCGCGAAAGTTTTGAGAGGCCGGTGCCGTTCGAATCCGACGAGCCCGCGTGCATCAAGTTCTCACTCAGCGACATCAGCCACGTCTTTCGGCCCGGCCACCGGCTGATGGTGCAAATCCAAAGCTCGTGGTTCCCGCTTTTCGATCGCAACCCGCAAAAGTTCGTCGACATCTATTCGGCCGGCCCGGAAGATTTCCAAACGGCCCGCCAGCGCGTGTACCATTCGCCCGGCCGCGCGACGCGGCTACGGATGCCGGTGCTGCCGTGACGGACGAGAGGCGACGGCGCCGTGGACCGCCAGGCTATTTACCAATCAGCTTGAGAAAGAAATCCTTTGCCAGCGGGTCGACTGTGCGCGTGTCGATGACGTGCTCGCCCCAGCCGAGCTGGGCGAGCACGTACGTGCCGACGGCGATTTGCCCGACCGCGATGTAGCCGGTGGCAACTTGCCCGGCGCCGAAGATCACACCAAGCGCAAGTTGCCCTACGCAAAATGCACCGGCCGTGGCCTGACCGACTCCGAACACCAGGCCGAGGCTTGCCTGGCCAAACGCAATCAAGCCGACGGCCACATGGCCGATGGCGATGATGCCGCGCGCAAAGCGGCCGATGGCGATGACTCCGCGGGCGGTGACTCGCCGGCCCGTCTCCGGGCAGATGCCGTAGGTGTAATGCAACAGCGGCATGCCGGCAAATTCGGCGCGCGATTTGTATTCCTCAAAGCGCGAGCCGTTCGGGTATAAGAATCGACGCCAGGTGCCCGACGCCGTTTCGTCGACGCGGTACTGGATGTCTTCCAGCAGCAGGTTGCGCGGAGCGGCGGAGTCCATGCCGTTGTTATTTGCTGATGCGCGGAAAAGGAACCTTGATGCATGCCTTCCATTGCCGAGTCCGGGCTGCCGTTGGGCGCCCACCGGCCAATTGGCATCGCAGCAGTCGCTATTTGACTTGCTGGCACTATCGTTGCCAATACCAACCGCCCTCGGAAACCGGCTGCTCGATTCGCGCCTGGGCCAGGTCGGCGGA